>NZ_CP162133.1:2522500-2792500 GCF_040833955.1 Leptospira sp. WS60.C2
GCAGACTGGTTAGCAACAAGACAACTCGGACCCTCACCAGCAGCAACAAAGTGCGGTGGAAGATTAGCTCTTGTTTGGCGCTCAGCAGTTCTTCCTGGTTGGGGACAGTATTGCGGAGGGCAAACTACTTCCGCTGGAGTGTTTGGTAGTTTATTTTTGGGAACACTTCTATATAGCCTAGGACCCCTTCGAACAGAAGAAAGAAATGCAAAATCAAATTATGATACCATGGTCTTACTCAACCAAATTGGTGGACCAAATACTCGACTCAATGCACAAAACATAAGTGTACCCATTGAATTTGTATTTGGATTTATAGAAACATCAATTACCGAAGATTTGATACAAAAAAGTAAAAACGAAGCAAAGGAAGCAAATACAAAGTATCTTGCAGGGTTAGGAACTGCCGGGATCATTTATATCACGAATGTCATCCATGCCTATATGATTGGTCGTGATCAATACCCTGAAAAGCCAGTCGTACAATCCGGCGGGAAACAGTTTAAAGAAGGATGGGATTTTGAATCCAGCTGGGATAAACCTCATAGCAACACTGCCTACCGACCTCAGATGAATTCTATATACGCAGAAGTTCGTTACTCCATTTTATTTTAAGAGGCCACACATGAAACGTATCCTGATCTTATTCTTTATCACTTTATTTTTTTTGCAATGTAGTA
The DNA here is from genome assembly GCF_040833955.1 of Leptospira sp. WS60.C2. Lineage (NCBI taxonomy): Bacteria > Pseudomonadati > Spirochaetota > Leptospiria > Leptospirales > Leptospiraceae > Leptospira > Leptospira milleri. The sequence goes on from NZ_CP162133.1 coordinate 2,523,181, forward strand.
TCTTCAAACCATCGAGCCTTGATCCTACCGAAGATTTGGGCTCTTTACAATCCCTACTCCGACTTTTGTCGTTAGCAGATGCTTTTAACACACAAAGCCAAACCGTTTTGTTTATGAAATTTACGGATGCAAATGGAACACCGTATGCCAACGGTTCCATTGAATACTCTGTTTTCAATGAAGCAGACGAAAACGGTATCCCCGTTTCCCCTTTTGGAAACACAGGAAATGTTGCGACATATACTTCTACCTTAGATTCTTTCGGACGGGGATTCTTATTTTTTAGTGAAAGAGGCTTTGCTAATGTGAGCTTAAAAGATGTGGGAAACAACTTTGTTGGATTTATCAATTTCAGAGTCTATAACGGTCTCACCAAACAATTGTTTAAGATCACCAATCAAAGTGGTAACGCACAATTTATTTTAGAAGACTTGGCAAATTACCGAAATCGATTGGCGAGTAACCTTACGTTCACTTCGCTTGGTTCCGCCAATGGTAGGCAATTCATCTATCTCACGAGACTCACGTCCAATATAGCCCCTGATCAAAATACATCCATCGGATACATTGCCTCCAGTGCCGATGGAGAAAATTACGATTTGGTGACACAGATTGATGGAGTCACTATCGAAACAAACGTCACATATGAAAAACTTTTAAAAATTTCTAAACCAGTCTTTAACGGATTTGAGTATGTCTTCTTTTTATCGGAAGAAACAAGAGATTATTCACCCCCAAACAACTTTCAGACCAATCGGAATTTTGCATTACGCATTCCTGCTTTTTTCACACCTAGTGTGGCACGCGTTGTTTCTTTATCTTTACCTTCTGATTTATTTTTATTTCGTGATATAACCTTACCATGGAATCTTCCCACACTTCATTTTGGGAATGGAAGGTATGTGATAAACCCAACAAGAATTCCTGGAGGACAAATTGTACCACTACTTCTAAAAGAAGACTTCAGTGTCAACCAAGACCTTGCCGCTAGCTTTAGTTGTAATTTTGCCGATTCGAATTTTAACTCTGTTGCCTTTCAAATTGTGAATTTAAACGGAAATGAATTTTTACAATGTCCTGCTTCTTCTCTACCTTCTGCTACTGTGCAAGTCAGGAGTATCGAAGCCAATACATTAAACAATAGAGTTGTGATCTTTGGTGGAGCGGGTTCAAACTTCGAAACATTCCCGTATTTTGTGAGAGGTAAATTTGTTGCAACTTTCACTTCAGCACCAGTTGGTTATACATTTGCCAATGATTCGGATTATGTATTACCGACTCCAACACTCACAAGAAGTGGAACAATCATCACGGACTTCAACTCAGCCATTAACAATGGAGGTTCAAGTTCCATCCTTAGGTCTGTCAAAAGTTCTGGTAATTCCGACTATTTTATCCTATCAAGTAATCCTACCTTTGCTGCTCCTACATTAGAAATCTTTCGAAGCATTGATAGCCTATCTAGCGTTAGCGTAATTCCCACAATTCCTACTGATTATAGTGTGACCATCTCGAACGCGGAACAATTACAGTCGGCAAATGGTTTGTTAAACTACAGTTACCCATTTTCAACTACCAATAGTGTCGGAACATTTCCTGTGTATTTTACTCGTTTCACAAAACCCGATGGCACTTGGGAAGATTTACCCCGATTGATTAAAATTAGATAATAAAGGGAATCATCACAAAAATGAGTATTTTGCCATTCCCTTATTTCGATAGTTGGTATTCTTTAAAAAAGTTTTGAATGTGAGACTCGTATTCTAAAGAAGGAGACTTGATTGTTTCCGCTCGTGTAAGAGCATTTTGATAAGAAACCAACTGTTTGGTTTTTGTTTTTATATTTGCAAATATCAATTCTGCATCATTTTTTTCGAGACCATCTGTGTTACCAGGGAATAGAACTAACGCTGGTTTCGTGATCAATTTAGCAGTATTGAGAGGAGAGACATCATTGACCAAAAAATCACCCCTAAGTTCTGCTAAAGATAAGCTCAAAGGAAGGACCAATCGAATTAGATGAGAATATCGAAGAGAAAGTGTTTCTTCCACATAGGACCGCATATCGCGGAAAGGGGCATCGGCGATTACAAATCCATATTCATATTGACCATCGGCAAATTGGATGGCCGTTGATCCACCGAAACCAACACCAAACATACCAATTCTATCCTCTGGTGTATTGTCAATTTCAGAAAAAAATTCCACGGCTCTTTCTAAATCCATTTTTTCATGGTAACCATAGGTAGAATACGTTCCGTCACTTTCCCCGTGCGCACGTGCATCATAAAAAAACAAACTGCAACCAAGTTTCCAAAACATAGGAGCGTATGGCAATAGACTTAGCTTAGAATCGGCGAACTGATGTAACAAAATCACACCACAATTTTTCTTTTTCGAATGTTTAAAATACCAACCTCGTAGACGTAAGGATCCATTTTGAAACCGGATCGTCTCAGGATCTGGCAGGCCAAAACTAGAAAAGGAAATTGGTTGTTGGATTTTTTCTTCGTCTACTTTTGTAAGGGTAATTGGGCTCAGAAGTTTTGCTGAGAAATAGTAAGATGCAACTAGCAGAAAGCAGGCGATAATCGGTAAAATCAATCCTAGAGTTTTTTTCATGAAGGCGTGCCTAATAGGAAGTTTTAGGAGCTAAACCAAGTGGAAAGCGAATTTTTCAAAATCTGCCTTTTTTACCCGAAAAAGAATTGCCCTCTTATCATGATTGCATTCATCTTTAGGAAATCTATGAAACAATATTTAGCGTTTTTCTCCCTACTACTTTCTGTATCGTTAACCAATTGTCGGACGATGGATGCTGCGATCCAATACCCTGAATCGGGAAAATCTAGCCTCGGAATTTCAAAAGTGGCTGTCCTCGTTTTTGACATCGAAGAAGCAAAATGGGGAGATGAATTTACTGATGCTGTCTCCTTACAAATTGCCAAATCACTTCCGTTCAAGGTCATAGAAAGAGAACAACTCTCAAAGGTGGTAAACGAACAAAGTTTTTCCAAGACAGGAATCATTGATACACAAACAGCGGTTAGAATTGGGAAAGTGTTAGGTGTGGACGCTCTTGTCTTCGGGAGAGGTTCCGCCTTAAAAAAATTCGATGAGAAGGGAAAACTAATCCCAAATTTGGTCGATACCGTATCCTTAAAGATTGTTCACATCGAATCTGGACAAGTGATTGTCAATGCCAGAAAAAAACCAGGTGCCGATTGGACAGTTGCTCGCCTTTTGCAATACACCCTCGGTTTTGGTTTCATTTGGAGCCGTGAAGATATTTTAATCGCTACGAGCCAGTATGATTTTGTGGCTGAAAGTTTAGTGGATCGAATTGTAAGCGAACTGCAGAAATAATTTTTTCGATTCGATGTATGATGGTAGATCAACCAAACAGTCATATATGATAGAGTATGAACCAAAAAAATAGAGGGAAACATGAAAATTAATATTGGAATTCCAGAAGAAGAAAGAAGTGCTATATCAGAATCGTTACGTAAACTACTGGCGGACACATATACGTTATATCAAAAAACACATAGTTACCATTGGAACGTAACAGGTCCGATGTTCCAAACCTTACACTTGCTCTTTATGACCCAATACACAGAACTTTGGAATGCCATCGATCCGATTGCCGAAAGAATTCGTTCTCTTGGCTACTTTGCCCCTATGGGTGGATGGGAATTTGCGAAGTATTCCAGCATCGCTGAAGACAAAGAAGTTCCGAAAGCAAAAGAAATGATCAAAAACTTAGTCGAGGGAAATGAAGCTGTGATCCGAACAGCACGTGCCGCGTATGCTCCCGCAGAAAAAGGAAACGACCAAGCGACCTTAGATCTTCTCACACAAAGACTCGACATCCACGAAAAAACTGCTTGGATGTTACGATCGTTACTCGAGGAATAAAAAACTCACGAAAAAATTTACGGCTGGGAATTGAAAGAACGAAAATTAACGAAATTCCTTCTCTAACCAATTCCTAAGTTGTTCTAAATATTCCTTTTGGTGAGTGAAATGGATGTAATGTCCTCCAAAAGGGATCTTTACTTTTTGATTGTTTTGAAAAAAACGATCCATCATGGTAAAATCAGATTCACTAATGTATTCAGAACTTCCACCTAACAAAAATAGGGTTGGTGTTTTTGAAATTTGATCCAAAGAAAAAACATCATCGAAAACTCTGCGAGCGTGATTGATTCCATCTACATTCAATTTCCAATGGTAGGATCCATCTTCTCTTCGTTCCAAACTCATTTGTAGAAACTGGCGTATGAAACTGTCTTTGACATACTTAGCCATTTCCGTATCAATTTCCGTTCTGGACGTGAATCCATCTAAGGGAAAGGACATCGATTCAATCTCTTTCTCGTAAACAAAAGGATAGGACCTCGGGGCAATGTCTTGGATGATAAGTCGACTCACAACACCTGGACGTGTTAAATCAAAATACATAGCCACAAGCCCCCCCATGGAATGACCAAGGAGGATTGGATTTTGTATTTTTTCCTCCGATAAAAATGTCTCCAAATCATTTGCCATGATTTGGATGGAATGTTCGTCACTATGCGGTGAGTCGCCATGATTGCGTTGGTCGATGGCATAGACCGTTGCAAATTCAGATAAAAATTTGGCTACGGTCACCCAGTTTTTCGAAGAACCAAATAAACCGTGTAAGATGATGATCGTCCCAATCGACTTTCCATTGGGATTGGAGGATTGATAAGGATACAGTTTGTAGTTTAATTTCACAAAACCTCCTTACTTAAGCTTTTCTTTTGTTAGCGGAAACATTCTTTTTTCAGAATTTGCAAATGAGGAAGGATCTGTTTTTTTTCTCTTGGACCCGTTTCTGATGCATATCGTATCATTTGGTTGATTTCCGATTTGATCCCCTCACTCACAGGCGAAAAACATGGGATGGAATCTGGATCCTTGGTCATAGAGTTTAGAGTTTTTACGATATCTTTGGTATAAAGAGTCACATAGTTACCAGTAGGGAATAAATACAGATATCGTAATTTCCCTTTCCTCAATTCTTCCAATCGACAACGCAAGTCCACACCACAATCAACCACAGGGATACTTTCTGTTGCCAAGTAACCTGCGTAATCCGAATGTTTTGTTTTCGGATACGATTCTAGTAATTTCCAAAAATAATTGGAGTCTACATAGTATTTTCCAGAGGAGTAATCATATAATAACTTTGTTTGGTGGCGTTTTAAAAATTCTAATGTGTTCGGATCATTGTCAGGTTTGATGCCTTTTTCATTCATCAGATCCACTGTTTTCTTTAAGAAAAATCCAGCTTTGGCACGAAGAAAAATAAAATCATCACCTGTAAATTTTCCAGAAGAGGAAATCGAAAAAATGGTATCCGTAATTTCTTGTTTCGCGAGAAATTCCACTTGTTTGGAGAGGATTTGTTTTTCTGCTTCAAATACCAATGTGGATAAGTATTGTTTTGCTGGAACGGAACGCACTACCGATCGTTTGATAAACCCAGATAACCCATCTTCTAATTTTACTGGAATCCAATCTTCTTTTGGACTTTCTAGAGAATCCTTATCAAAACGAACTGGTTCGCCAAACTTTAGTTTTCGTAATACATCACTTTTACCGTCAGCAAATAGATGTAAGTTGAGACCAATGACTGGAATCACAATCTCAGAATTCATGTCTCTTCTCAGTAATTCAGAAGGTTTGGATTGTTTTGGTTTTTCCTGGAAGGTAGGTGCAGAAAATAGACAAGGAACAAAAAGAATCGATACCAAGAAAACCAATACCGATTGATTCACGGATCCATTCCAAGAATTAGTTGGAATCATTTGATTCTTGGATGGATTGGGAATGGGTTCGGAACACAAACCCATGGTCCCTTTACATACATTTTTTCGTAAAGGGACTAGATTCATCTTACTTTTGCAAATCCTCAACCATTTGTTTGATACGAGCGACACCTTTTTCGACGTCTTTTTCGCCTAACGCATACGACAATCGAATGGCTTTGTCATCTCCAAACGCAATTCCTGGCACTGCTGCCACATTGTATTTTTCGAGAAGCACATCACAAAATAGTTTTGAATACGATGTTTCCTTTTTCTCAAGAAGAAGACGTTTGAAACCAGGCATCTCATACACACCGGTCATATATGGGAAGGCATAAAACGCACCTTCTGGCATACGGCATTCCACACCAGGGATCTCGCGTAAGAGTCCCACTACGAGTTTACGACGTTTGTCAAATGCCTTTAGCATTTCTGCCACTGGTGTTTGGTCACCAGTCAGTGCTGCCTCTGCTGCTGCTTGGGAGATGGAAGAAGGGTTACTGGTTGACTGGCCTTGCATGGTGTCCATGTTTTTCACAATCTCAGCATTCCCGGCTCCGTATCCAATCCTCCAACCCGTCATCGAGTAGGCTTTGGACACACCATTGATGACAAAGGTTTTTTCTTTCATCTTCTCAGAGATCATCGCAGGATTCACAAACTCCAAACCATCATAGATGATTTTTTCATAGATATCATCCGATACAGTGATGATGTCTTTTGGTTCCAATACTTTCACGAGTGCTTCTACGTCTGCCCGAGTGTAAGCGGCTCCTGTTGGATTGGAAGGTGAATTGAAAATGAAAACTTTAGTTTTGGGAGTGATGGCTTTTTCCAATTGCGCAGGAGTGATTTTGAAACCACTCGAAATGTCCGTTGCGACAATCACAGGAGTTCCCTCCGCCAAACGAACAATATCCGCATAACTTACCCAATACGGTGCAGGAATAATGACCTCATCCCCAGGATTGAGTGTTGCCATAAAAAAATTGTAGAGAACTTGTTTGCCACCCGTTCCTACAATGATTTGACTTTTTTCGTATTTTAGTCCGTTTTCAGTTTCAAACTTCTTAATGATGGCTTCTTTCAGAGAAACGGTTCCACTTACGGGAGTGTATTTGGTCTTCCCTTGGTCCATCGCTTTTTTTGCAGCTTCTTTGATATGCGCTGGTGTATCAAAGTCAGGTTCCCCTGCACCAAATCCAACTACATCAAGACCACTCGCTTTCAACTGGTTGGCTTTTGCCGTGATTGCGAGAGTAGGAGAAGGTTCTACGACATCGAGCCGTTTTGCTACAAGTTTCATTTTGTCCTCTAGTTTGTGAGTGATTCTTCTGGAACTGTTTCTTTGAACTGATCCAAAGTATAAATTTCGTATTCATACCCTTGTTCGGTGAGGAAGAGCTGTCTGTTTTGACCAAACCTTTCTTCATTGGTATCACGCGAAATCAGTGAGTAAAAAATCGCTGTATTGTCTTGGGACTTTGGACGAAGGATACGACCCAATCGCTGTGCTTCCTCTTGTCTGGATCCAAAGGTTCCCGACACCTGAATGGCAATGTTTGCATCTGGTAAGTCGATCGAGAAGTTAGCTACTTTCGAAACCACAAGTTGTTTGATCTGTCCAGAACGGAACGCTTGGTAGAGTTCTTGCCTCTCTGGAAGTGGAGTTTTTCCTGTAATCAACGGGATTTTGAACGTATTGGATATTTCTTCCAGCTGATTGATGTACTGTCCAATCACCAAAATGTTGTTAGTGGAATGTTTCTTTAAAATATAACTAATCGCACGAAGTTTTTCTGGGTTCTCTGAAGCCAAACGGAATTTTTCACGATCATCCGCTACAGAGTATTTCATACGAAGGTCATCTTCCATAGGAACACGGATTTCCACACAATTGGCTTCCGCAATCCAAGACTTCGCTTCCAGTTCCTTCCAAGGTACATCGTATTTTTTAGGTCCGATGAGAGAGAACACATCTTCTTCCAGTCCATCTTCACGAACAAGAGTCGCTGTCAAACCTAACCTACGTTTTGCTTGGAGTTCCGACGTCATACGGAAAACAGGAGCAGGAAGTAAGTGAACCTCATCATACACAATGAGTCCCCAATTGTTGGCACTGAAAATATGGAAGTGGGTAAAGTCCCCTCCCTTTTTCTTTCTATGTGTGAGGATGTTGTATGTCGCAATTGTGATGGGTTTGATTTCTTTTAATTCCCCAGAATACTCCCCAATATCTGATTCAGGGATATCAGTTTTATCTAAAATTTCATTCCGCCACTGACGGATGGACAAAGTGTTCGTCACAAGAATGAGAGTTTCCGCCCCTACAATTTGCATGACCCCCATTCCCACAATGGTTTTACCCGCACCACAAGGAAGGACGACAACGCCCGATCCTCCCTCGTTACGTCCACCAGCGTGAAAGGCTTCCACCGAAGCTCTTTGGTAGTCTCGCATTCCAAACTTAATTCCACCCTTTGTCGTAGGACGTAAGTTAAATGGATATTTATTTCCTTCATCATAACCCGCAAGGTCTTCCACAGGAAAACCAATCTTGATTAACGCTTGTTTGATGTGACCACGGTATTCTTTTTTGATTCGAATTTTGTCACCTTCCATTCCATCCACAAAGGGTTGAACGGCACGATTATTCGCGATCTCAGTGATAAATCCTTTTTCATTGGAGATGATGTACAACTCGCCTGACTCTTCTTTGACGAGTTTCACTTTTCCGTAACGAGAGATTTGTTCTCGAATTTCATTCATCACGTTTTTGGGAACAGAATAACGAGCAAATTTAGTAAGGCCTTCTATGATTTCCTCTGCTGTCATTTTGATCGACGCAGCATTCCACAAAGAAAGGGGAGAAATACGGTAGGTATGCATATATTCCGGGCTTTTTTCGAGCTCGGCAAACTTGGAAACGAGGTCCCGACACGCTTCAAATTCTGGGTTATCCACCTCAAGAAGCATTGTTTTATCACTTTGTACGGTGAGTGGCTTGGTCATGGTATTCCCTCTCAATTTGACCAGGCTCTGGAGAAAAAGCGCCCTGTCAACCCATTTGATTTTAAGAGATTTTGGGTGTGTTTTCTCGGGTTTTTAGGTGCAAAACCAAAAAGAATGAACCAAATAAATCCAAAAACCGTCTAATATACGTTATTTTATATTCGATCCCTTGGAAAAATATTTCTGTGGGCGTTCCCGATGATTTGCAAAATCAAAAAAGGTTTCAGTAAAGGTCAGGCTCCTTCGGGGTGCGCATACGCTTCCGTCCTTTCGCTCTTCGTCTAACGACGAATCGCTTCGGACCAAGCCCTTCAGATCCTTAACGCGTAAGATATGATTCTAGAATCGACTCTGTGGCCGAATCCAAATGCATCCGATCAGTCAGATACTTTCGAAACTCCCTTGCTCCTCTTTCGCCGTGATACAATCCCAAGATATGACGAAGTACATGGTGAACCTTTCCTCCATTTTCACGAACAGAACGTACATATGGAATCATCGCTTCCAAAACCGATTCTCTTGTTTTTGGCGTTTCCTTGGATTCAAAATACAAAGAATCCACATCGGCAAATAAAAATGGATTGTCATACGCTGCTCTACCGAGCATCACTCCATCTACTTTTGTTAGGTGTTGTTTTATTTCCTCATGGGTTTTGATCCCTCCATTGATCGTAATGGGAAGATCGGGGAAGTCTTGTTTTAGCTGGTAAACGTCTTCATACCGAAGTGGAGGAACCGTTCGGTTCTCTTTCGGGGAAAGTCCTTCGAGGATGGCAATCCTTGCATGAACGATACAATGATCCACACCAGCGTCTTTGATTTTGGAAACAAAATGATGTAAATCCTCGTAGCTCTCTTTCCCATTGACACCAATACGGTGTTTGACGGTCACAGGAATTTTGACCATTGCCTTACATGCCGACACCATCTCAGCCACAAGATCGGGCTCTTTCATAAGACAGGCTCCAAAACTCCCACTTTGGACTCTATCAGAAGGGCAACCTACATTTAAATTGATTTCATCATATCCATACCCTTCTCCAATCTTAGCACACTCTGCTAAAGCGGCAGGTGAGTCTCCACCTAATTGTAAAGCGATGGGATGTTCTTCTTTTGAAAAATCCAAATAGCGATGGTTGTCTTTTCCCCGGAGAATGGCTCCAGTGGTCACCATCTCCGTATACAATAACGCGTGTTTGGAGATAAGCCGCATAAAGAAGCGGAAATGTCTGTCGGTCCAGTCCATCATCGGAGCAACAGAAATGCGGTACGACGGGACAGGACTTGTCAAAAAGAATCTCCTATGCTTCTTGTGGCTGTTCCTCTCTGGATGGAAGGCTAAGAACCGAGGCTATTTCTGTTGGAACCCCTCTGTGGATTTCTTCAGAAGCAATTACTGCAAAGTTCCTTGGGGGTAGTTCCTTTGTCAAAAAGAATGCAAATGCTTGTCTTAAGTATCTCGAAACCACAAAGATCAGGAACCTGTTCTCATCCAATGCCTTTTGTAATTCATTGTAAACCGATTCCAAAATCCTCACACGGATGTCATGTGGAAGAATGATGAGTTTACTACCATCCGTTTCATCGAGTGTGATACTTTTATTCATACGATCGATGATCCTTGGATCAATCGTTACCACATGTAACTTCCCATCTGGCGATAAGAAATCATTGATGATTTGGCGTGAGAGAGCTTGTCTTACATGTTCTGCCAAATCAAACGGGTTGTTTGTGCGTGGGAGGTGGTTGGCAATCGCATCCATAATTTTCGGAAGGTTTTTGATGGAAAGTCCCTCTGCCAAAAGATTTTGTAAGGTTTGTTGGATGATCCCAAGTCTTCCTTGTTTGTCGTAATCCAATTCTCCCACAAGGGTTGGGTGCGTTTGGCGTAAATGTTCGAGAAGGGCTTTCACCTCTTCTCTTCCCAGAAGTTGGGATGCATAATTGGATATCAGTTCTTTTAGGTGAGTGATGATGACAGTAGAAGGATCCACCACCGAGTATCCTTTGTTTTCCACTTCAATTTTATCATTCGGGTCAATCCAAGTCGCCTTCAAACCAAACGCAGGTTCGGTGAAAGCTTCACCAACAATCGGCTCTAAATTTCTCGATGTATTGTTCATCGCCATAAGCCTATCTGCTTTCACAGCCGCCTGGCCCACAACCACCCCATTGATACGAATGCTATAATTGTCGTGTGGGATTTCTAAATTGTCGATAATCCGTATGGCAGGAATGACAAGACCAAAATCAATCGCAAACTTTTTACGAGTATTGGCAATTTGTTCGAGGAGATGCCCACCAGAGGAAGCATCCACTAACGGTAATAAATCGCGCCCAAGTTCCACTTGAATGGCTTCGACAGAAATTTCTTTGATGTAGTTTTCTGGTTTTTTCTCTTGGACTTTCTCTTGGGAAACTGTTTCGATTTTTTTGATTTCTTCTTTGGCAACTTGTTCGATCGAATATCCTAAATACCCAATGGCACCTGACAAAAAGAGAAGTGAGAAAAAAGGAAGTCCAGGGATAAGACTCGCAAGCCCCAATGCTCCAGCCACGACATACAAGGTTTTCGCGTTTCCAAAGAGTTGGTCTTTGATCTCAACAGTTAGTTTTTTTTCAGAACTAGAACGAGTGACAATGATACCCGTTGCCGTTGTGGAAAGTAGACCTGGGATTTGCGATACAAGCCCATCTCCAATGGTAAACTTCCCATACGTTTCAATCGATGCAAGGAAGGATTCTCCACGAATGGTGGATCCTATCAAAATCCCACCGAGTAAGTTGATGGCAGTGATGATAAGCCCTGCACGCACATCCCCTTGTACGAATTTAGAAGCTCCATCCATGGCCCCATAAAAATCAACTTCTCGTTGGACTTTTTTCCGTTTGATTTTAGCTTCTGCTTCTGTGATAGCACCACTGTTGAGTTCCATATCGATGGACATTTGTTTTTGTGGCAAACCATCAAGTGTAAACCTGGCTGCTACTTCCGAGATCCGAGTTGCACCTTTGGTGATGACTAACACCTGTACAATGGTGAGGATGATAAAAATGATGAGGCCTACAACATACTTCCCAAGTCCAGACTCTCCTCCTACCACAAAGGTTCCAAACGCTTCAATCACACTGGAATTCATCGCAGGTCCTTTGGAAAGGATCTGCCTTGTTGTCGAAACGTTTAGTGCCAAACGAAAGAGTGTGGTGATTAGGAGTAAACTTGGAAAAATCGAAAACTCACTCGGTTCCGTAACTGATAAAGCCGTCATGAGGATAAGGAGCCCAAGCCCTATACTCACAACAATCAGGATATCCAAAACAAATCCTGGGAGCGGGACAATTAACATCCCAAGGATCATTAAGGTTCCCACACCTAACACAACATCAGATTGTTTTAAGATATCTCTAAAGTTCATATGGTTATGCCATTCCTACTTTTTTTTTGAACTTCTCAAGCGTGATAAGGATTTGCACCACAGCTTGGAAGAATTCTTGAGGGATTTCCTCTCCCACTTCAACTTGTGCATACAAAAGGCGTGCTTGTTTCGGGCTTTCTACGATGGGAACATCATTTTCACGAGCAATCCTTCGTATTTCTAGTGCTAGGCGATTCTCCCCTTTTGCAATCACACGAGGAGCAGAATCTCTCCCCATCTCATAAGAAAGTGCTACCGAATAATGGGTTGGGTTTGTGATGACAACATCTGCCTTGGGAACTTCTTTCAGCATATTGCCTTGCATCATTTCCCGTGCCAACTGCATCCTGCGGTTTTTCATCACAGGATCCCCTGAGTCTTCTTTCATCTCTCGTTTGGCTTCCGATGGAGTTTGTTTCAAGGATTCTTCAAACTCTGATTTCTGGAAAAAGAAATCAGCAACTGCAATGCCAAGTAACAACAACCCAGCCGCCATCATGATTTTAAATCCTGAATAGGTCACAAGAGTGATGGCCTGCATCATCCCCATATTTCCTGTGAGTAAAACTTTTAGAAAATCTCCAGAAATCAGGATATAACTAATCACTCCGATTAACACAACCTTTGCGAGCGACTTAACTAAATTAAACAATGTTTGGCGATTCGGTAAAACTCGTTTAAAGTTGGGAGAAATACGATCAAACCGAAACGACAATGCTCTTGGTGAAAACATAAAACCGACCTGCACCACATTGCCCACAATCGCAAATACAAGGGTAATCGCAAGGACAGGCCACAAAAGATTAAAAAAATCTTTGGAAACACCAGATAGGATGACCCGAAATTCTTCGGCACCAAAACGTTCGTGGTGCATTCCCATCGGTAGGTATTTTTTTATGAAGATAGCCGTGTTTTTAATAAAAGTGTCACCCAGTAAAAAAAGAACCCCAGTCCCTCCTAACAAAACCAAAGTGGAAGCAACTTCATTGGATTTGGGTACGTTTCCCTTTTCCTTTTCTTCCCGTCTTCTTCTTTCACTTGGAGGTTCTGTCCTTCCTTCGTCTGCCGCTGCAAAGAGTTGCAGTTGGATTTCATAAGGGCCTGTGAGAAATATTAAATTTGGATCACTAACAGGCGTCAGTTTGTCTTCCAAAAAAAACGAACCATTTAGTATGCCCTGCAAACGCTCCAATATAGAAAAAAACATTCCCTGTAAAGAATGAAACAGGGAACGAATCATCGGAGTTTGAAAACAATGACCAAAATTCTTCTTCATAAACTTGGCCACTCCCGAACGAGTAAACTGGCTTTGTCCATGGAGATTTGAATCCCTTGTACCATTTGTGTGGCGATAAATGTAAGAGTTGCAATAAGAGTGAGTGTTCCAATAAACACCTTCAAAGGAAACGACATGGACATCACATTCATTTGTTGTGCTGCCTTTCCCATTAGTCCTTCTGCAAGTGAAACTAAGAAGAGAATACCCATGACAGGAAGTGCAATTTTAAACGATACCACAAACATAGCACCAATCGCATCTTCCACCAAACGATACAGTCCACTATTCACTTTTCCCGTAAAAGAGATGATCCGAATTTTTTCAAAGGAATAGGCAAGGGTTTCAATGAGAAAACGATGAGCACCAATCACAAGAAACAATGCCGTTGCCATTAAATTTTTCATCGTGCCAATGGCAGGAAGTGAGTTTTGGGTCACAGGATCAAGAATCTCCGTATACCCAAATCCAATTTGGTTATTAAAAAATTCACCAGCCATCTGAAAGGCACTAAACACAAGTGAGACGAGAAACCCAATAAACACACCAATTAGCATTTCAGAAAGGATCATAATCCCAAAGTTCACCATATGACCAGGCACAGGTGGCATATAAATTGCCACGACTGGGTAAACGATGAGCGAGACCATAAAGGAAAAAATCATCCGTAAGGAAAAGTTAATGGATTCAGAAGAAAAAAATGGGGCGACAAGGAATAAACCAAGCAATCGCACTAAAACAAAAAGAAAAGATTGAAAGTGTAAGATGAATGCTTCCATATCATATCTTTTCGATCATAAAAAAAATTTCTCGGGTATAGTCTGTCATGACTCGTACCATCCAGGCTGAAAAAAAGACAATCACAGCAAAAATGGAAACAAGTTTGGGAACAAACGCAATGGTGGGTTCTTGGATGGAAGTGGTAGTTTGTAAAATTCCTACGATGAGTCCCACAACAAGAGCTGTGATGAGAATTGGACTAGAAATTTTTAATGTCACAATGAAGGCTTCTCGCATCATATTGACTACATCAACTTCTGTCATTTATAACTCCTTACGAGTTCTAGAACGAGTAAGTTCCATCCATCAATTAAAATAAAAAGAATGAGCTTTAAAGGAAGGGAGATCATGACAGGAGGTAACATCATAAACCCCATGGCAAGTAGTGCTGAAGCCACAATGAGATCGATCACGATAAAAGGAATAAAGATATAAATTCCAATGATGAATGCTTTTTTGATTTCACTCAGCATAAACGCAGGCACAAGCACATAAGATGGTACATCTTCAAAAGATTTAACATTTTGTACTTTGCCGATTTTCAAAAACAGAGCCACATCCTTGGTTCCGTCTTTCCCGAGTTGTCTTATCATAAATTGACGCAGGTGTTTCATGGATCCTTCCATAAAAGCTGACTGGTCAATTTTTCCGTTCAAATAAGGTTGTAATGCTTCTTCATTCACCTTACCGATGGTAGGCGCCATGATAAAAAAAGTGACAAACAAAGCAAGACCCATCATCACTTGGTTAGGCGGAAGGTTTTGAAGAGAGAGTGCCCTTCTCACAAAGTCAAAGACAATCACAACCTTTGTAAAGGATGTCACACTCATCACAATCGCAGGCGCCAAGGAAAGGATCGTGACAAGAAAAAGAATCATCAGTGATAAACTGGTTTCTTTCGGACCTCTCGCCTCATTTACGTTAAATGATAAATTGGGGATGGGAATTCTAGAGCCTTTGTCCTGTGCAAGAAGTCCCGCGAACCCACTTGCAGAAATGAGAAACAAAATACTAATGAGAAAAATAACAGATTTATGTCTCTTTAAGAAGGAAAAAAAACGAAGTTTCATGCCTCTCCTCCTTCCAAAAGTTTACGGTGTTTACGAAGTCGTTCCAATCCTTCTTTTGCTTTTCTTTGGATTTCGGCGGCTCCATCTAATTCCAAACTTTCCATTTGATTTGGATTGATTCGAATCTTTCGTTGTGCTTTGGATTGTAAACTTTCGAGCACAGATTCCAAAAAGTTAGGAACGTAAGGATCCGCTTCTTCTTTCATTTTCTGGATTTGGTTCTTTTCTTCAGGAGCTGTGACTTCTGTGAGTAAACTGACCGATCCATCCGCAACACCTAACACGAGCGTACGACCACCTACTTCTATGATTTGCACTGATTGTGTCGCAGACAAAGGCAAACTGGAAAGCACCTTCATAAACCCTTTTACGGGGTATTTTGCTGATTTGGATTTCTGCATTTGCAAAACCAAATAATAACCAGCACCGACTAGGATCGCGAGTACAAATAAAATCTTAACTAAAATCCAAGTGGCAGAAGGTGAATCATCTTGGTTTTCATTATAACGTTCTTGGATTAAATTAGGCTCTTCTTCTTTGTTTCTATTAGGAGATGCAGATGAACTTGTATTGGAAGACGAATTAGAACCATTCCCATTCAGAGTATTGGTATCCGAATTTCCATTCGAACTTCCCTCTGATGCACTTGGTTTGGATTTGGATTCACCCAATTCTTGGCGTAAAATTTGATCGAGTTCTTTGGTTTCTGTATTTTGTGCAAAGAGTGGAAAAAAGGAAAAAAGTAAGAGGACGAAAAAGTACATAACTTTCCCACATCGACTTTTCATTTCCCTTTTGTTATGGATCATTTTTCGCCTTTGAGTCTGTCTGTAGGACTAACAATATCGGTGACACGAACACCGAAGTTTTCATCGATGACCACAACCTCACCTTTGGCGATGAGTTTGCCGTTTACAAGTAAATCCACTGGCTCACCAGCTAACTTATCTAGTTCGATGATAGAACCTTCCCCTAAACCTAAAATGTCTTTGATGTACATTTTGGTTCTACCGAGTTCCACGGTGAGAGCCATTTGCACATCCATCAGAAGATTGAGATTGGTTTGACCAGGCCCACCGCCTGCTGTCGCAAGGGAAGGAAAATTGACACCTTTGATTCCAACAGAACCCTGTCCGCTACCCATACCCATGTTTGGTTGCATGTTGACGTTCATTCCGCCTGTCTGTTGTTGTTGTTTTTGGCCACCACCCTTTTGGATATCAAGAATGGAGTTTGCCATCGACAATGCAATCACGTAGTAAACTTTAAAAGATCCAACTCCATCTATGTTCAAACTGAGAGAAGTTTTCACCAAACTATTGTCATCTGGAAGTTGCAAATCACGACCGGAATTTACTAACGAAATCTCAGGAGGACTACCCGACATAGTCCCACCTAACTTCATTCCGATTTGCGCAGTAACGGTACCAAGGATAGGAGCAAGAGAATCTTTTAGTGTTTGTAATTGTGCGTTGTCAAGTTGACCAGGAGGAGCCATCCCCCCCATCATCACACCAGCAATTTTTGCGGCGTTTTCTTGCGCCATGACAAGACAAACTCGTCCCGCCAAACTGCCGCTAATGGTTGAATATAAACTTACCGATTTGGAACCCAATTCTTTTTGGATATCAGAAGAGGAGCTCGATTCGGTGGCAGGGTTCATAAAACGAGTGTTTTTTGCCAAGATCGTGCCAAGTGTGTTCCCCGCCACCTGGAATGCAGAGCCGATCACATCAGAAATAATGTCGCGGTCGATAGGAGATAGGTTGTCCGATGACGAACTGGATGCGCCACTTAAGGAAGAGAGGTCGAATGTATCATCCGCGCCTTGTAGTAATGCGTCTATCTCGTCTTGTGAGAGTGAACCTTCACCCATGCCCTTTTATCTCCGGAAAAACTTAGGATAATGAGACATAATATGAATCTTTTTGTCACTCAGTTTTTTTCCGAATTGACAAAAAGTGACTAAACTCTAGTCGAAGGCGCCTGAATTTCCGTCCGAGTAGGCCCTAAGGTGGTCGTAGGAATAAATTCCAGTATTGTGGTAGTCGCTCCAGACAATGGAAATGGCATAACGGCCGACTTTGGTCCAAGAAATCAGCTTAATAGACTCGATATGACCCGTGGCTTGCCCCACTTTGCCACCGTGCCCACCGCGGCAAGTCGCACAGGGACATTTTTTACGAAGGTCTAACAACGAATATTTGCTTCCATGTCCATCCTTCCAATCGATGTAGAGATACTCGTCATCGAAAGAAATTTCTTTTGGGAAAGTAGCTAACTGCGAATTCATCATCTTAAAATTTCACTGGTAGGTTTGTCTTTTTCGACTTAAAATGTCCAACCGTGGTTCCGTATTGGATTTTATCTCCCAACTGGATGTTTGTCAAATCAATCGTATCGTTTTCAAACACAAGGATGACAGTGGATCCCATTTCAAATCGTCCCATTTCCGAACCTTTATCAATCATAATGGAAACATCTTTGTAATGGTGTTCTTTGGCAAAACGGATCCAATTGTTTGTCACAATCTTATTGTCGTAAGTGACACGGATTTTTCCCACATTGGATGCGCCCACTTTGATTACGGCAATCTTTCCATATTCTGTTTGGAGAAAAGTGATGAGCCTTTCATTTTTGGGAAACAATCCTCGGATATTGAGAACTGCGAGATCATTTACGGGAAACAATTTTCCCGGTTCATAATAATAGCCTAAAATTTGGCCCGCAAAAGGACTATGGATACGGTGGTAGTCTTGCGGAGAAAGATAAAAGGTAATGTATTTCCCGTTCGTAAAGTGAGGATAAAACTTCTCAGAACCTAACAATTCTTTTACGGAATAATCAATTCCTTTTGCTTGGATGATCGTGGATTGATTGATGTTTCCGAAACTTGTGATTTTGGAATCCGTAGGAGAAACGACCGCATTCACTGCGGAATCAATGATTCGAGCCTCCGCACGAAGCGCACGAGTGAAAAACTGATTGAGAGAAGCATACTCTTTGATTTCGAGTTCTGCTTCACTGAGATTGATTTTATATGCCTTTGCGAATGCCTTTAAAATCGGAATCATCATAAATCTTGGCAACTTGAGGGTAGAAAAGTAACCGAAGATTTTTGAAATTAGATTTTTAGGAAGTAAGGTGAGGAAAAGTAAATAAATATCTTTGAAAATTTCATACCTCGCTCCTGACTCTGATAAGTATTTTTTGAGTTCCAGATTGGCAGATTTTCCGAGCAACATAAGAGAAACAAGAAGCGGAACACTCGTGATCACTGCGGCAACATATCCCCAATGCATCACAAAGGTAAATACATCGATCCCATATTTGACATAGAGATAGGAAAATCCCAAAGTTGAGCCGATAAATAACATTCTAAAAAAATTAGAAAACTTTTCACCAAACACATAGAATGCGTTCTGTTCTCCACTATAAAACCAACCGGCAAGACTCAAAATACCAAAACACAAAAAGGAAAGACAAAATAAAATAACGGAGAGTGATTCCTTCTGTTCCAAAATTCGGCTAGGGAATGCCAAAATGGTATCTAAGTTGACTGCACCATAGGAATACAATACATAACCAACCAAGGTTGCCATTACAAATCCCTCAAAAAAGGAAGCAAGCATACTCACTAACCCTTGTTTTGCGGCATAATCAGTGCGAACAACCCCTGCAATTCCAGAGGATTTTCCAACAGCAGTTTCCGTTGATAAGAAAAAGCTACTGAGGGAAACCGAAAGTCCTCGAAGGATTCCAAATGCTCCCCCACCTTGCAATGCTTTGATGGAAAAAGCTTCTTTCGTTACGTCAGAAAGAAATCCAAAAAAGGAAATCATCCCTTCCGAAAAAAGAGAAAAATAACCAAAAACAAAAAGTAGGATTCCTATGGGAGCAAGGATACTAGCAGCTTTCCCGACTCGTCTAACACCACCAATCACAATGAATAATAAAATAACAGAGAGGGATATGGGACCCGATAGACCGGATAAACTCAATCCTTCTTTGGTAAGATAGGTAAGTCCCACAAAAGGAAAAATTCCACCAAATACAAGAACGGTGACAAGACTTGCCAAAGAGAATGCCACGGCGAGCCATTTGGCACGTAAGGCTTTTTCGATAAAATACATTGGTCCCGAGAGGTAACGACCGCTAGGAAGTTGGTTACGAAATTTCACCGCTAAAGTGGAAGAAACAAAACGAATGGGCATAACGAAAAGGCTCATGACCCAAATCCAAAAAAGAACACCAATTCCACCATAGGCGACAGCGAGTGCTGTCCCGATGACGGAACCCGAAAGAAGGGAAGACCCAATTCCCGCAAAAAATGCTTGGGAATGAACAAGCTGGCCCTTGGAACCTTTAAAATCCATATTCCCAGTTAGGATTTTGAGGGACAAAAACAAGAAGCGGATCTGAGGGAATCCCAACCGAAAGCTTAAATAAAGGGAAGCAATAAGGATAAGGTAAAAATATGGGCTTAGGATGTCTGATCCTAAAATAAGATTAAACTGAGATCCGTTTTGAAAGAGTGTTTCCATATAGGTTCTTCCTCACGAAATTGGATGAAATTGTTATGTCAAGATGTATTGTAACCCTTTCGCTTCTCGTTTTTTGTATTTCGTTTCTACCAAACCAAAAACTCTTTGCAGAAGCCTCCGGAATGGAAGCAGGGATGCGATTTGGTGCGGGAGAAAGGGTTCCTGGTAGGTTCGATGGAGACTTAAAACAATTTGCATCCACTTTCAATCCCTTGATTTTCTCCGACGTAAACCTAAGAGGAGGAAAAACAAGTTATCTTTACGAAGGATTTGTCCGGTTTTTGTTAGACTCTAGAAACAGGATTGGCTTTTTTGTAGGCCGGAATGACTGGGAAATCCTACAACTAACAGAAGTTACAAGCGACTTGTATTATACAAAACTGAATTCGGAAATTTATTCGTATCATGTTTTAGGGATGTATCATTTTTCAATGCCTATCTGGAAAAATTGGGAGTGGGAAAACGGCTTGGGAATGGGATTTACTTCTGCCGATTGGAACATCCGAGGATATTCAATTGGGGAACCCCTTCCTGATACCCAGTATTTTAATCAAAGAGGACGTCTTCGGGGAAGTGGACTTGTGTATCGAGCAGAAACTGCCATCAATCACCGGTTATACGAAAATACGTTTTTTCAAATTGGATTAGGTTACCACCACATTGCGATCGATAAGTTTAGTGGAAATTACAATGGTGAAACTTCGAGTTTCTACATTCGTGCTGATGGACGAGTGGGAGTCATTGATGACACACGAATCCTTGATGCCACTGTGAGCACTGCACAATCATTTCGCAGATTGGATATGAACTCCGGTGCATGGATGATCTATTTTTCAGCCTACCAAAGGTTTTTGTATTGACGATCCCCAATATTTAAGGAAATTCTTTAAGAAAAATACATGAAATCCTCAAAAATTATTACCATCGGTATCAAAGAATTGGCCCACCAAAAGGTCATCCTCGCTGCTTGGTATAACTTTCTTAAAGAAAACTTCGATGCTAAAAAAGTTTCCGCAGACGAGTTTACATTATTCTTACAAGCGCATGTCATGTATGATATCGACAAAGATCAAATTGAACTGATGTTGTCAGGTACCGAATCCCTTTTAGAAGAATTTAAAAAGTCAATTTTTGGATGAACCTCCAGATCTTCGGAACGAAAAAATGTAAAGATTCAAAAAAGGCGCAACTCTTCTTCCAGGAGAGACGTATTCCGTTCCAATTCATCAACTTACAAGAAAAAGAAATGAGCAAAGGCGAACTCAGGTCTATATTAGGAAGTGTAAGGTTAGATGATCTGATTGATACCGAATCAAAAGTATACGAAGACAAAAATCTCAAATACATGTTATACGACAAAGAAGAAGCTCTCCTGACAAATCCCCTTCTTTTTAAAACTCCTATTGTTCGAGATGGTAAAAAAGCAACCATTGGTTTTGTTCCAGAAGTTTGGAAACAATGGATCGTCGATTCTAAAAAATAAATGATCGAAACCACTGTTGAAGCATTCATCCAAAAACCCGTATCCGAAGTTTTTACATTTGTTCGGAAAATGGAAAACCAAACTTCCTATAATAAAAGTATTCGCTCAGTAGAAGTATCTAATCAAGAATCTACAGAATACAAAATGCATATTGATTTAGGCTTATTTCATCTAACGGAAATTTACAAAATCGAAGAAGTGATCGAGAATCAACTCATCGTGGCAAGTTGCACGGCAAATGGAATGAAGTTTACGGATAGATACGAATTCCGAGAACAAGGGAACCACTGTCATTTAATCATTACTGATCGAATGGAATTAAAAGGCCTTTTTAAATTGAGTGAAGGCCTTGTCAAAATGAATCTAAAATCTCAGATGCAAGAAAACCTTCACACGTTAAAATCGATACTTGAATCATAGAACAAATCTACAATTTGTTCTATGATTGTTTCCGTCTCGAATGTTCCTTTGCAATTTCAGGTAAAAGTGGCAAGGAACTGTGAATGCGATGCATCTCAAGCGCTGGCCTTGCTGGAATTCCAAAATATGCAGTTTTTTCTTTAGAATCTTCCGTAAGTCCAGAAAGTCCCATTAAAATAGAACCTTTTCTCATCGTTAGGTGTTCGGCGACAGCCGATTGACCTGCAAGAAAACAACCATCTTCTATCGTCACAGAACCTGCAAGAACCGTAGCTCCTGCAATGTACACATAATTTCCAACTCGGCAATTATGACCTATATGAACATGGTCATCAAATTTTGTAAAGTTTCCGATCGTTGTCGATTCTAACGCAGCACGATCTACCGTACAATGTGCACCCATTTCGACATCATCACCGATGATTACATTCCCGATTTGAGGAACTTTATAACGCACACCAGCGTAGTCATAAAATCCAAATCCATCGGCTCCAATCACTGTGTTGGCATGAATCAAATTTCGTTTCCCAATCTTACAGTCATAATACACAACAACGCCCGATTTAATGACTGTTCCTTCTCCCACTTCTACTCCAGATTCCAATACAACATTAGGATATAAGGTTACGTTGTCCCCAATCACAACATTTTCTTGGATGACAACAAAATCCATGATGGTCACATTTTTACCGATTTTGGCTGAAGGATGGATGCTTGCTTTGGTAGAAATACCAAGAGAAGGAGTTGGCTTTTTTTCAAAGAGAGAAATGACCTGAATGAATTTTACTTTCGAACCTTCTTCAGGAACGATGATTGCATTAGGAAAAGAGGATGCCAAGGATTCAATTGTGAGTGCAATGATAACGTCAGATGCTTTTTTGTTTTTACTTAAATATTTTTTTGATGCCACATAATAGATGCTATTTGGATCTACGGGAGTATGGTGTTCTAAATCTTTGATCCCATTCACTTCCAAATCACCGTTCCCAGTGAAACTTGCACCTAATTGTTCAGCTAAGTCTTTTAGTTTCATTTTAACACCTTTGCATTGAAAATTAATGAGAAGGGACATATTTCAATCATTATTTTTAATCCTTACCTTCTGAAATTTTAGAAACCTACCGAAGATTAATATATGCCACTTTCTTACTTTAACAAAATTCGCCTCTTAGTCTTGTTAACTTACACTGTTCAATACTTTCTGTGTACGAATCAAATTTTAAGAGCAGAGGAAGGGGTGATTTTCGAAAATCCGTATCAAAAAGTTGAAAAACAAACAGATGTTACAACTTTTACAATTTACTTTGGAAAAAAATCGACATTAATACCCAAAGCAGACCTCACTCGCTTACAAACAGTTGCTGATTTTCTGAATCAAAATAGAAACTATGAAGTCATCATTGATGCGCATGCAGTTGAAGGGAAAACAAACAAAGAAAACGTAATCATTAGCGAAAAACGATCTTTGGAGGTAGAACGTTTTTTTTTGATCCATTTCGTAGAACCAAATCAAATCAGAAGATTGTTTTATGGAAATTCAAAATCACCGAATTTAACGAAAGAACATGAAGCACTCAATCGTAGAGTAGAAATCAAACTACAACCCATAAATTAAATCATTTGTTTCCATTCTTTCCAATCTTCCACTGTATCAACGTCGTTTAATTCCTCTAAAAGGGAATACGAAAGGTTTAGTTCCTTGATACGATTGATTGTTAATGACAAGACAGCCTCGGTACTCCATGGGATCCCCGTAAACACTGAGGGATGAAATTCACTCATCCCTAAAAGGTAATAACCGCCATCTTTTGCAGGTCCTAATACAAAATCAGATTTTTCTAATTCAAGATACGCTTTCTCTAAAATACCATTCGTTACAAATGGACAATCCGTCCCAATAATTAATGTTTTGTAGTTTTTTTCGGTTAATTCTTCTCGAAATGCAGAAGCCATCTTTTCACCAAGATCTCCATCCGATTGTGTTTTATGAGCATATTCCTTTCCAAAAAAAGAATTTGGGATTTCAGGTAATTGATCCCAATAAACAAACTTCTTTGCATTGACCTTGGTTGTGATCATACTCGTAAGGGCTAATAACTCAGTGTATACTTCCAAAGCCGATGTATCACCGATGGATTTAGCCAGTCTCGTTTTGACGTGTCCGAGAATTGGTTGTTTTGCGAAGATGATTAATTTCCTGAATTCCATAAAAACTAAAACCTAATATGGCAAATGCCCAATAGATGTAAAAAAACAAATCAGAAGCATAAATAAAATATGAAAAAAATGCTAACGAAACAACAAAACTATGCCACTCAAGACTCAAACGATTCAAATGCCCAAGCATCACAAGAGGAATCCAATACCAAGGATGTATCACTGGTGAAAGGACTAGAAACAATAAATATAAGATAAACATCCGCTCATTGATTAATAAACCGAAAAACTGTTTGTTAAAAAACAAATAGAGAAAAATCAAACCTAAGATAAATAGTGATACGGAACCGGAAAGATAAGAAAAGCCAAGGAAAGATAAAGGAAAATAAAACAGAGGTTCTAGAATACCAGCAAACCGAAAGGAATGAAAAAATAATCCAATCCCATTCGTTCCTTGTGCTTTAAGGTTCGCAAACACAGTCCACTTCCAAATGGCAAGAGAGGTAAAAACGAAAATAGAGATTGCTAAAATGCTCCTTTTTTGCCGGGAAATTCCTAACAAATACAACAAAAAATTAATTTTGATTTGTGATCCAAAGAAGAATAACCCGCCTGTTGTCCATATAGACTTGGAGTGCAATAAGAAAAGTAACCAAGGAAGCATTAACATTTCTGGATGCATTTGGGAGATTCCTTCAATGATTACCAATGGATTTGCATAATACATCCAATAAAAATGTAAAGATTCGTTTGGATAAAACTTACGTATCAAATATAGATTCAGTATATCAAAAACCATGAATAGAAACTGGACTCCCAAAAAAGTGGTACCTAGAAGGAAGCTGAGAATCGAACCTATAAAAAAATGCAAGAGCAGGAAAACGGGATAAACGGAAAAATATCCCGCACTATTCATCTTTTCTATATAACCAACCAATTCTTCACCAAATTGTGAATAGGTGGAAATCCATTCTATTGGAGTCATCTGATAGGGAGAAAAACCATAAAAAAGTATTTTGGCATCAAAAAGATAACGATAGATATCATCGCTCAAATGAGGAGTCGAACCTAAAACAAAACATCGCAACAACACCGCATAAAAAAAGAATACCCAAAACTGATTTCGAAAAGTTTCCAGTTTTTGATATAGAAAGTAAAAATAGGAAATCAGGATAAAAGAAGAGATAAAAATAGTAACCACATCATTACGATCAAATCCATTGACTACAAAATTCAATAGAAATGGATACAAAAGAAATGGGAACATTTTGTTTTTTTATTTCACTTACCAAAAATCAGCAGTTTAAAAAATGTATATAAGATTTTGACACCAACTCGAATGGACATTGAAACTGTACCAGAAATTTTAGAAACACCTGCAATACGTTTTCGATAATTGACTGGAATCTCAAGCACCTTCATTTGTTTCTGCAGAGCTTTTACATGCATTTCAATGTTCCAACCCCATGTTCGATCCATCATCTCCAAATTGAGTAGAGATTCATACTTTAAGATTCGAAGTGGTCCCATATCCGTAAATGACTTTCGAAAAAAGATTTGAATCAGAAAACACGTGAGCGCATTTCCAAAAATTTGAATGGAGGAAAGAGAGCCCTTCTCAGCACCTCCAAGAGTTCTAGAACCTATGACTAAGTCTGCTTTGGTTTCGGCAATCGTATGGATGAGTAATTTGATATCATTTGGATCGTCCGAACCATCTGCATCACAAAACAAAATGTATTTTGGTTTGATTTTGCAATTTTTAATCCAATACAAAGCAACAAGGCATGCATTTCCATATCCAATTTCAGGACAATCAAGGACCATCACCCCCATATTATTGACAATGGACTTAGTTTGATCTTTCGAGCCATTATTCACAACTATGAAGTTAGAAATCAAAAGACCTGAGTTTTGGACTAAGCCATCTAATGCCTGTTTAATGCTTTTTTCTTCATCACGAGCTGGGATGACACAGATAATTTCACTCCCCTCGACGTTCGGCATTTCGTTTGAATAACTCTTCGATTGGAGTGTCTTTTCTTGTTTTTCTATCGGCATCAAACAATACTTCGATGACAATTGAACTGTGTGGGTAAAATTCCTTTATATTTTTTACCTTCTCTTGGAATTCATTCGGAACATTGAGAGCAGTTTGTTTCATATAGTCAGAAGTTTGGTTTCGAAGCCTTACATGAACGGCTTGGAATCGAAATTGTCTGACGGAAGCCAAATCTTTTGGTAGATCCACCTTCCAAATGAATTCCCCACCCGATGGAATCCTATTGTCGTTCACTTTTTTGGCAATTGGCGACCATTCCCAGTCTTGCCCAATCTTTGTTTCGTTGTGATACAAAACTTTTCCATCGCGATCGAGTCCTTCTAGACGGAAGCGATAAAATCTTTCTGGATCTCCCGTGGTCACATGGTGGCTTGCATTTTGATTTTGAATCTTGAATATAATTGTATCCGATTCGATTTTAAATTCTTTTAAAACAATCCCTGGTCTATATCCCAATCGAATTTGGTCTTTGTACAATGAGAACGATTTAGGAACACCTCCTCCAATGAATCCATGTCGATGAGAACTGCGAACTGGTCGATGGAGGGATGGTTTCACAAATGAGCGCTGAACCTCGGGTAGATGGCAAGATACACATGATTTGTCAGAAACCGCTCCATCGTGTTCGGTTCCCGTTTGAAACGCACAAACCAAAGATTGATTGAGTGTATAAGTTTCATTATGACAATCGTAACAACGATTCTGTAAAAATTCTCGATTGATTTTGATAGGATGGGGAGGTGATGTAGTTCCATTTCCACCAATCACATAACTCTCTTTTGTCTGCGAATCCACTCGCACATGGCAAGTAGCACATGTAATCGCTTCTTCCTTCATTTCAGGATTAAAATTTGGATTGGTTACCTCGATTGGCTCAAAGTAATCTCCACCACGCAAAGCTATAATCATGGTTTCTCTTTGATTTTGAATCGGAATGTGGCAATTGAGACAAATCCATTTAGGCGAACTAGGTTTTGCCAATTCAGATTGGAATTGAATATCACTGAGAGCATTTGCATGTGTTGATAATTTCCATTCTGCATAAATCTCTGTATGACAAGCTCCACAATTTTTTGCCGTAGGTGCACCGACTCCTTTGAGATCAGGAAGAGTTTCAATGGGTTTTACCCATACCTTACCAGGAAACACTTGTTCTACTGGAACCTCTTTTCGCTTTTGGTATAGGTATATACCAGCAGAAATAGTGAAAGCAAAAACCAATAGAATTTGAAATAATCGTTTCAAATTTATTTTTCCAATGGAAGTGTAGGATCAGAAGACCATTCCCACATCGATCCAGAATAATTGTAAGCATGATACCCATAGGATCGCAAAATTCCTACCACGAATGCCGACCTCACTCCACCTGTACAGTAAGCAATTATAGGTTTAGACTTTGTGATTCCAAGTGCAGTGAGTGAATTTTCAACTTCCTCTTTTGATTTGATCATTCCGTTCTCATCATATAAATTCTGGTAATAAAAAGATTTAGCACCAGGAATATGACCCCCTCTTTTTTCTCCATAAGGAGTGGATCCAAAAAATTCCCGAGTTTCTCGTGTATCAAGGATTTGGAATGTGCCTTTGGTTAATTGTTTTGAAATTTCTTCTTTCGTGATATCTGTTTTTGTGACTTTTTCCTGAGCGGCAAATGAATGAGCCTCTGGTTTCCCATTTGACTGAACATTCTTTTTGTTCTGAGATGTGATTCCATCTAAAAAGGAAGAAAAACTTCCATCATACCAGTATACATTCTCGAATCCAACTTCTCGTAAACTCCAGACAATTCTTCCTTCTTCCCCCCATCCGCTTTTACCGTCACCTAACACAATTATATGATCCTTGGGTTTGAGTCCCAAACTTTCCAATTTTTTTTGCACCAAGTCGGTACGCTTCAACTTCCCACGCTCTGGATCCTTTCCTTGGGAAAGTTCCTCCCAACCTAGAACAATTGCGGAAGGAAGGCGATCTTTCATGCGAGAAACAAAAGACCTAGTGTCGATGACCTTCCATTCTGGTCCGCTCCAAGTCTCTTTCGGAGACAAAAACCAAACGTTTGTAGAAGGGATTCCTTCCGTTTTGGACTTTGTGGGGCCTGCCTGCAATTGCAACCAAAGGGCCCAAAAGAGAGCCAAAAGGAAGATTTGAATTCCGTAGGTTTTATGGATTTTCATACAAAAAGGCCTCCTAGGCTGAGTTTGTTCTCTTTTAAGACGAAATTTCCGTCAATAAGATAAACATTTCCTCCAAGAAAACGAATTTTTCTTGCCAACTGAATTCAAAATCCAATTTTGGAAATGAGCGGAGGAATCGTATGAAACTCGGATATTATCCAGATGTCGTCAATGAAAATGTCACAAGGATCGTGGCATCAACTGTTGTCTTTCTCGGAGTTCTTTCCATTTTATTTCCAAGCTTACCTGTGTTAGGCATACTTCTATTGGGTTTTCTATTGCGTCTCGCATACGGTCCAAAGTGGGAACCTTTTGCTTTTTTGACTTCTAGGTATCTAGTACCTTGGCTTGGTATTTCGTTTGTTCCCTCTGCCGGTCCTCCCAAACGATTTGCCCAGCTGATTGGATTTTCTTTTAGCGTTACCGCAATTTTCTTGTATCTAGGTGGTTTTACTTTGGCTTATCAGATCACTCTAGCAACACTCGTGTTTTTTGCTTCCCTTGAATCTTTTTTGGGATGGTGCGCTGGTTGTTTTATGTTTGGAATTTTGATGAAAGTAGGAGTGATCCCTGAAGAAGTTTGTGAGCGTTGTAACAATTTAAACTTCAATAAATAAGATTCTCCCTTTGGATGAATGGTTTTTCTTTGTTACGTTAATCGTTGTTACCTTTTTCTTTTTGAAATTGGTAACACTCCCTCCTTCTTTTTTTAAAACTCACTTCAAATCAATTGTCATCCTGGGATTTGTTTTACGAATCCTTTGTTTTTTGATCCCACCAATTTGGGAAGATGATTGGGCCAGGTATTTATGGGAAGGACATTTAATAAGACAATCAATCTCTCCCTATGAGATTCCTCCGATCGAATTTTTCGGTGATTCTTCGTTGGATCAATTTACAAATGCGATCCTTTCCCAAGTCAATCATCCCGAATGGACAACCATTTATAGCCCCTTTGTTTTAGTTTATTTTTCTCTATTTACTTATGGATTTTCAACGTTTCTCTTAAAATTGAGTTATTTTGTTTTTGAATCGATATCCTTCTTATCTGTAACGGATAAACATCATGCAAAACCAATCCTTCTCTACTGGACTTGTCCAATTCTGATCAAAGAAGTATATGTGAATTTACATTTTGAGATTCTGATTGTCTCATTTTTTTGGCTCTATATTCAATTTTTAAAGCAAAAACAATGGAAGCGATCCGCATTTACCCTAGGAATGATGGTTCACACAAAGTTTTTTGCAATCCTTTATGGAGCAGTCATCATCCCCTATTTTTTACTTTTGAAGAGAAGACAAATTTTTTTATCATTACTCTCATTTTTTGGATCGGCTATCGCTGGCTTTTCTCTTTTTTATATATTATATTTACTTATATTCCCAGAAACAAAGGATTTTGGTTTTTCCAACTTACATAGATTTGGTGACACATTCACATTCAACCAATTCTTCGAACCCGTTTGGAGTTTTTTCCATACAATCAATCTCAGAAGTTTTCCATTTTTATTTTCATTCATACTTTTATTTGTATATGTATACCTGCTGTTACCCTCAAAAAACCGAGGTAAAAGGTTTCTCGTTTTATGCAAACAGTACCAATTTCTTTTTTACTTTGGGTATTTTCTACTCACCATACTGCCAGTATACAACCCTTGGTATTTTTTAACCTTAATTCCACTCATTTCGATGTTTCCCTCTAAAAACATTACACCTTGGGTTTTGATCTTTAGTTTACAACTTTCTTACTTAACTAACGTTAGATTACTTTTACCATTCCAACATTTTTACGAAATCTCAACTCCGATCCTCCTTCTAGAAGCCTCCATTTCGATCACTTGTATTTTGCAATATTTCAAACAATTATTCATTTTACTTTACAATTTATCCAATATATCGAACATTGCCTCCAAGGGATGATGGTATGGATGACCAAAACGAAGATCAGAAGACGCCGAACGAAACCGATCAAAATGTAGATGAGGTTCTCACAGTCGTTTTAGGCGAAACTTTAAAGCGGAGACGTTTGGAACTTGGTTATTCCATGGAAAAACTATCGCAACTATCGACTGTCAGCCGAGGAATGTTGGGCTTGATTGAGTCAGGAAAAACCACTCCAAGCATTGGCATCCTATGGAAACTATCTAAGACCTTACGAATTCCGATTGGGGAAATGATTCCTGACTTATTTTCGCAATCTCCCAGATTGATTCATGCTGATGAAGGAAAAACCTGGACAGGGCTCAAAAGCATAGGAAAATCAAGGGTTTTTTACCAAGAAGAGAGAGAACGATTGAATCTAATCGAATGGACTTTGGAAAAAGGAAAAATCCAGCAGTTCCAACATTTACCCCAAGCACAAGATATCAAACTTTACCAAATCACTGGATCCTCTTATATCAAACTCAAACAAAAGATATTTGTTTTAGAGGCAGGAGACAGTTTATTTTTTCCCATTTCGGAACTGGTGAGCATCGAAAATGAAAAAGATGAACTTTCCAAGTTCTTATGGATTTCTTCCAAAAAATTCCGGTAACCGATTCTAAAAAACTTGGGTGACCTTATATTCACCCAAACTCTGTCAAATTCATTCACCATTCCTCCAAAATAGTGGACGTTATAGCATATATTTTGTATGTTATAACGAATTCCCTCTTCCTCAAATTCGACCCTGTTTTACCTTCAGTTTACCAACATCCTGATCTCTGGTGCAAACCCCTACAGAGAAGGGATTGGAATTAAATCGAAGGATACAATATGAAAACCAATTTTCTTTTTCAATTGGTTGCTCTC
The DNA here is from genome assembly GCF_040833955.1 of Leptospira sp. WS60.C2. Classification (NCBI taxonomy): domain Bacteria; kingdom Pseudomonadati; phylum Spirochaetota; class Leptospiria; order Leptospirales; family Leptospiraceae; genus Leptospira; species Leptospira milleri. Next base: position 2,554,205 of record NZ_CP162133.1, read on the forward strand.
CTTACCGCGGGGTTACTCGGAGCCTGCGGAGGAAACAATCAAAAAGATGACACAACGAATTTACTGCTCGGTGCTTTGGCATTGTCCAATGGAGTGAAAGTCAATTCAGCCGTCGAACTATCAAAAGAGTCTAACGACGATTATAACTTAAATGAATACGGTCTCATCACCGCTCAAACTTTGGGGAAATGGGTCAACAACTGGTCTGCCACAAAACCAAGTGGAATCAATGGGAAATTGGTGATCTTACAAAATGGTCCCAGTGCAACTGTTGGAAAAGAGTACATTGCCGGAAATGGGAATGATGTCGTTGTCTATTCTTTCACTTTTTCAGATGGGGCCAATGCCTTAGATGGAGGAGATGGTTTTAGCCAAAAACGAAACAGTGGTCTCAGTGATACCGTTTCCATCATTGCCAATGGACCCAAAATTGATGCCATTCTCAATCGCTTTGGAATTGATCCAGTCAATGATTTAGTTGTTTTTGTATCCTCTGCGAACGCGGCAAATCACGTCCAAGGGACACTCCGTGGATTTTATTCCTTTCGGTATTGGGGTTTTGATCACAAGAACCTAGCATTTCTAAATGGCACACTTCCAAGGCTTAGTGTTTCTGATGGGAACTTTGTTCCATTTAGTTCTAGCACGAATACGCCACCTAACTTTAACAATCGATACAGTGTAAAAAGTCTTCGTGTGGATAACACAATTTTGATGTTACCAGTTGAGGATGTCATCAAGGCCGTAAAAAGTCCAAACAATGTCACCATTCCTGGTCTCACTTCCAGTATCTTTGTCTCTGATGCAAGATCTTCGTCAGGGAATAGCAATGAATACAATGGAGTGATTCGAAGTACCACCTCAGAAGTATCAGGAAAATACGTTGGATTTGAAGGGCGAATTAAGGGTGCAAAAGACGTACCTTGGACAGGTCTTTTGGATACAGAATTTCGATTCAAACCAAAGTCCGATCTCAAAGCCTATTACGAAGTAAGAGGATACCAACCTGGCCAAACGGCAATTCAACTTTGCCGCACGAACAACCGTTCCCAAGTAACTGGATTTTCATACATTGCGATACTAGGGTATCCATCAACATACTATGATGGCAGTTGGATCGAATGGGGAAGTTTGACAGGAGGTGGGCCTGCCCCTAAACTACCACCTGATTCTCCATACCGTACAGACCTCCCAGAGTTATCTGATGTGATCACCTATAATGTCGCAGGAGATGTCGATTCCAATTTACCGACGAATCTGAATACTTTTGCCTCTACATCGCGTAAGATCATCGAGGAAGACAAAGCTTACAAACGTTAACTAACAATTATCACTAAGAGAATGTATCGTAGATTCTCTTAGTGATTTCGAATCCATAAAAAAAACAGGGAAAGTTTTATGAAATACATTATCAATTTTTTAATCGGAACTCTAATCCTTACAAATGCTATCAATGCATCCGGTGGTATCAGTGGAGGTGGAATTGCAAATATCCCACAAGGACAAGACAGAGAAAAATATCATTTAGGCAAGGCAATCTTTAACCAAGAGTTAAGTCTAGAGAAACAAACAAGTGTAAATCTTAATGACCAGGACGAAAGATTAGAATATCTACAAGGCAGCCTGCCAAATACAGAAAAACGCAGAGTCAATTTACCAGACTTATCAGGTAAACTGACAGAAGAACAACTCAAAGCATTGGAATACTTTGTTCAAATCCGTTTTAATATTAAGTTACCAGAAAAGAAGAAGGATAAAGAATGAAATTAGGTTTTCCATTTTTAAAAACATCCTTTCTTGTTTTTTCTCTTTCCATTTCAAGTTTATATTCGCAACAAGCATGGGCACCTTATGAAAGACAACTTTGGGTGCGACCTGTTTTCATTCATTCCGAATATGACAGTGCTTTCCTTGCAGGACAAAAGGCTAAATATGATGATAATGTTAGAATCTCTGTCGCAAATTTAGCATTAGAATATGGAATCACAGACCGATTAACAGCCGATTTAACAATAGGTTTTGGAAAACTGGGAAGGCACAGAATTTTTAATCGTTATCTCGGTTTGCAGCAAACTCCGGAAGTTCCAGACAAATATGGATTTATGGACTCACGATTTGGGTTACGGTATAAAGTTGTCGATGAATTTGACTCTAAATATAGGTGGATGCCAACAATCTCATTACGAGTGGGAGGTATCAAACGAGGAGATTATGACCGTAATCCACAATCCTTAGGTGATGGTGCCAGCGGAGGAGAAGTCAATTTGTATGTTGCAAAAGACTTTGGTGTTTGGGGTATGGGGGGGCTTGGAGAACTTTCTTACCGAAAAAGAGAAAATCCAGTTCCCGATGATATCCTTTACTATTCTGCTCTTTACAAACGATTCTTCGAATCTTTATTCCTAACAGTAGGTATGCGAGGTCAAATCGGACAAGGAGGTTATGCCTATGCTGATCCAAGGCAACAACCTCCATTGAATCTGGTTCGTTATCCACAACCAAGTCTATTTGGAATCAATCCATATGATGTATATGTACAGAATGAACGACCTGCCTGGGGAAGAAAAGAAGTCTTTCATAATGCAGAAATTGGATTCAGTTATGTTGATAGTTTTGGAAACTTTTATACATTATTTTATTCCGAAACCATTGCTGGCTACAATACAGCAAAATTACGGACAGTTGGTTTTGCCATTACTTTACCCTATAACTTATAAGAGGAAACTATGCGATACTATATATTTTTATTATTCAATCTATTCCTGCTGAGTTTTTTTGGATGCAAAGGCCAACCAGAGTATGCATTTTTGCCTCAGAATCTGAAATTAGATCTAACACCATTTCTATTTCGAAATTATACACCATTAGAATTGGCAACTTTATCCAATTCTGATTACAATCAAAACCAAAGTGGTTTGATCACAGGAACTAAACTTTCTCGTTTTTTGTCCAATTGGGGAACAAACAAACCCAATTACGTAAATGGTAATTTAATCGTGTTTCAAATCCAATCCTCTGGAGCAAGCGGAAGATATGTGTTTTTTGATGCAAAACAATCTTTTGCTTATCCGATTAGTAACATCAATGATCTTCTTTCGGAGACGAGAGACGATGGAGTTCTTTCAATTGATGGTGTAGTTGGGAAAGGTAAAAAAATATCAGACTTTTTTGCCATTTATGGAATTGATCCTGCGATTGACTACGTTGTCTTTGCACAAGACACTTCCAACTTGGCAAACTTATCTTCCGCCACCTTCGCCTACTATTCGTTACTATATTGGGGTTTCCCAAAGGAAAGATTGGCTGTCCTCAATGGCTCGATTGCCGATTTGACTGCTTCCAATACTATATTTACAACTCCTTCTTATAACTACGCGAATAGTAATCGTGCTGGAACCACTAAAACTTTGTTTCGTGATCATACTTCTTTACAACTGACAATTGGTGATTTGATTCATTCAATTAAAAATGGAAACACGGCTTTTGAAGAAGTGGATCCTATCCCTGCTGAGGGATTCTTTATCATCGATGGAAGACCAAATAGCGCATTTACAGGGACAACGAACTCCACAGCATCTGGATCCAAGTATACGAATTGTACAACCAAAACAAATTCCAGCTTTGTTACGAACACCTGCGTCACCACCTATGAAGGAAAAGTCAAATCAGCAGCCAATCTGGTACCAACCGATCTATATGATGGTACTAGTTTTCAGTTCAAAGTGCTATCTCAATTGGAAACGTATCTTAGAAACATAAACTATCCTGAAGGGAAACTGATTTATCTTTATGGTGAGGAAGGACAACGGACATCTGTCGTCTGGTTTGTGTTACACCAAATTTTAGGGAAACCTACGCGTTTCTACGAAGCTGGATGGAAACAGTTTGGTGCCCTTGGACTCAGGTCCCCAAGTTCTGGTTCCAGTCCCAGTGCCATCACACAACCTGCGTCATATTGGAGAACCGACATATCTTCGTTAGCGGAAAGTATCACAACAAATGCAGATGCAAATGTGCCTAATTACCAACTTGATTTTGCCCGCCAATTTGTGAAATCCGCTAATAAAATTCGAAATGAAGACAAGGCATTTTTAAGAGGAAGTTCTTCCGCAGGTGGATCAGGTGGTGGTGGTGGACCAACAGGGGGTGGAGGAAATGCTTGCGGTGGATAACCATATAGCAAACTAGTTCCATAGATGCGTCCCTTGTCTTTACAGTTTCTAATCTTTGTAGTAACGCTTAGTTTACTTACAAATTGTAAGGACAAAGGGTTTCTAGAAACTCATTGGGATCATCCCTTGCAGGTGCAGAATGAGATAAACCAAAATCCATCCCAGTCGATACAAAATTTCGATCCAAAAGAATGCGGCACTTGCCATTCAAACCAATGGAACAAATGGAAAAACAGTTTTCACGCGAAGTCGATTGGGAATGGATTTCTATGGCAAAAGGAAATTCTTTCCCGTAAGGAATGGGACAACTGCCTCAATTGCCATTCCCCTCTTCCAGAAACGAAAGCAATTCTCTCCGAGACTTACCAAACAAGGGAAGTTTTGGTTTCACAAAAAAATCACTTCCCGAACGGGATAAATAATCCCTCTATTCAATGCGCCAGTTGTCATATCAGAAAGGATATGGTTTATGGTCCTCCTTCGAGATATGGTTCTCTAAGAAACCAAGATCAATATTTAAACTCATTACCACATAACGGATTTAAGGTGCAAAATGAATTTACAACATCCGAGTTTTGTAAGTCTTGCCATGAAAGCCCAAGCAGTGGTGTGAGCATCAACGGCAAACGATTGATGGAAACCTACATGGAATGGGGAAATTCATCTTTCGCTAAACAAGGGATTCAGTGCCAAAATTGCCATATGCCAGATCGGGAACATTCCTGGAAGGGTATCCATGACGAGGACTTTGTTCGAAAGGCAATAGAAACCGATTGGAAAATAGAAAGAACAAAAAGCGGTGAACTCTATGTCCGAGCAGAATTCAAATCGATTGCGATCGGGCACAAATTTCCTACTTATCTAATTCCCAAAGTTTACTTACGGTTTTATGGAATCGATGTTAACGGAAAACGAATACTCATGGAAGAGTCCATCATTGGAAGACTCCTAAATACACAACTCACAGAAGAATATTATGATACAAGAATAGAACCAAAAGCTTCTCATCTTGTAGAATTTTCCTATCCAATACGAAATAGAAACATACAGAAAGTTTTATGGGAGATTGAGGTGGATCCTGATGAACACTATGTTCGCAGTTTTGAGGAAAGCCAAAATGCAAAAGGAAGTCTACTTTCGCAATCTACTAAAGAACAAATAAAACTTTCTCTTTCGGAAAAAAAAGAAAGTCGATATACTCTGTTTACTTTGAGTTTGCCAGTGCCTGTTTCACTTCCGCAATGATATCATCAATGTGTTCCAGACCAACAGAGATTCGAATCAAACCAGGCAAGATTCCAACAGCCAATCGTTCCTGTTCAGATAATTTTGAATGAGTTGTTGTCGTTGGATGAGTTACAGTCGTTCGAGTATCTCCCAAATTAGCAGTCAAAGAAAACCATTTGAGTGCATCTAAGAATTTTTTTGCTCTTTCGACTCCACCTCTGATCACAAAAGAAACAATCCCACCACCGGATCTCATTTGCTTCTTAGCGACCGTATAACCTGGATCAGTTGGCAAGAATGGATATCTCACAAGTTCAACATCAGGGGATTCTTTTAAGAAGGTTGCAAGTTTTAATGCGTTTTCGGCATGTCGATCCATACGAACCGCAAGTGTTTCCAAACTTTTGGAAATGATCCAAGCATTCATCGGTGACAATGCGGGACCCGTGTTTCTTGCCATATAACGAATCGGTTGGATGAATTCTTTTTTTCCCAAGATCACTCCAGCAATCACTCGACCTTGTCCATCTAAGTATTTTGTTGCAGAATGGATTACAATGTCGGCACCAAAATCTGCAGGACGTTGTATGTATGGTGAACAGAAACAATTATCAACCATCAGAATGACTTTTTTCTTTTTACACAAAGCACCGACCCATTCCAAATCAACGATATCAAGACCTGGATTAGAAGGGGTTTCGATATAAAGAATCTTTGTATTTTCCTGAATCGCTGCTTCCCAATGATCGGGTTTATCCATGTCAACATAGGTGGTTGTTACACCAAATCTTGGCAAGATATTGGCAAAAATTTGATGTGTGGAACCAAAAATGGCCCTCGCAGAGACAATATGATCTCCTGACTTCACTAGTCCAAAGATAGCGGTAAACACTGCAGACATTCCAGAAGCCGTTGCAATTCCATCTTCGGTATGTTCCAGTGCACAAAGTTTATCAATCAGTTCAGTAGTGTTCGGATTGGAAAACCTTGTGTATTGGTTTCCTGTGACCTCTTCAGCAAAGAGAGCCCTGGCATGTTCTGCATCATCAAAAACAAAACTCGATGTTAAGAATAATGGCGAGGAGTGTTCCTTTTCCCCAGTGCGTTTGGTTTGGATGCGGATGGCTTCTGTCTCAAAATGTTCAAACATGTCTTCTACCAAACTTGGTGAAGTTCACACGAATTCATCATTTTTTTTGGAAAATATCTGCTATAAAATCGGATTTAGACTATTATAACGGATTTTTTATGAAATTTCAGCAATTTTTCCATCCACCATGTGAATCCGTTGGTGAGCAATGCCCGCATAATCAGGGTCATGCGTAACAAAAAGAATTGTGGTTCCATCCTCTTTGTTAATACTTTTGAAGATCTCCATCACCTTGTCTCCGTTAGCTGTATCTAAATTTCCAGTTGGTTCATCCGCAAACAGAAACTTAGGTTTTTGCACGAGTGCTCTTGCAATGGCTACCCTTTGCCCTTCCCCTCCCGACATTTGGCTTGGGAACTTATCCTTACAATGGGAAACAGAAAAACTATCCATCAAATGTAGGGCATACTCTTCGACTTGTTTTTGTTTTCCTGTTTTTCTAGCTGGCATTGTGATATTTTCTAATCCTGTTAACTCAGGTAATAAATAGTGAAATTGAAAAACAAACCCGATGGAAAGATTACGGAGTGCATGTAATTCTTTACTATCCATTTGTAATAAAGACCTACCACTGAGCCTAACATCACCACTGGTTGGATTGTCGAGACCACTCACGATGTAAAGTAATGTTGATTTCCCCGAACCCGATTTCCCCGTTAAGGCGACAAATTCACCTGCATTAATCTTTAAAGATACATCCTGCAAAACAACTTGGGGTGGTTCACCAAATGATTTAAATACATTGTCTGCTTCGATTCCAAAACTCATGTTGCACCTCGAATGATATCCACAGGTGACAACCGGCTTGCCATACGAGCCGGAATATAACTGGCAATGGAAGCACTTAGAACCGCTATAGAAAAACCTTTAACATAAATCATGATATCCCAAGAAATCATCATCGTTTTCATGAGAGCTTTTGAATTTTGTTTAGGATCACCAATTGGAATTCCATCAATATAATGACAACCTAGAATTCCAACAAAGATTCCGATGACGGCACCGAGAGTTCCTAAAAATAATCCTTGGAAGATAAAAAGCTGAATGGTATCTTTTCCATCAAAACCGATGGACCGCAGAATCGCCACTTCCTTCTTTTTTTGATTAACAACCATATTTAAAATATTATAAATTCCGAATGCAACGACTAGAATAATCGTAAAGGTTGTTGAATTTCGAACAATGTCTTGTGTTCGAAACACTTGCAAAATACTTGCGTTGACTTCGTCCCAACTTTCCACTTTATCTTTACTAAAGTATCGCCAGTCTTCTGCTATCGCCGCTGCAGATCGAATGTCTTTAATTTTGACAATGATTTGTGAAATTTCTCCACTGGATTTTGTAATGCTTTGCACGGAAGAAAGAGAGGAATAGACTGTAACTTCATCCACCAAACGGTTTCCGGTGCTAAGAATGCCCACAATTTTAATGGGGATTAGGTCTGTTCCTGGAATATAGACAAATATAGTATCATCAATTTTTGCACCGAGTTTATTGAGAACACCTTCCCCTGCTATGGCAAGAGAGGTTCCTTTCGACAAATCGGCTAATTTCCCTTCCACGATATAATCATTCAGATTTGTCACTTTTGGCTGGATTCCAGGATCAACTCCGACAAAACGTGCTGGTGCCGTCGATTTTCCATTTACAAAAATTACTTCTTTTGTGAGTTGTGGGGCAAAAGAAATTACACGATGGTCGTTTGATAATTTGTCCATCCAACCTAACACATTGGTCAATCGAGAATTATCGGTTCTACCAGAAGGTGGGGAAAGCCATCTAACTTCTTTTCCTTGAAAAAAAACATCATCAAATGTCCGTTCGGTGATTAGCTCATCCTTTGGAGAAATTTTGATTTGGCCATCAGAGTTCACCAATTGATCTGTGATGACTTCTTGAAACCCAAGCATAATCCCAGAAAAGACGATGTAACCAGCTGTCCCAAGGACAATCCCAATCAAGGTCAGAATGGACTGTTGGGGTCTAGAAAGTATTTGGCGAATGGCTAGAAATAACATTTAATTTTTTACGAGAACCTGATCCCCTTCTCGTAAATCACCATGAATCAGTTCACCAAACTCTGCATTGATGGCACCAATTCGAATTTCAATTTTTTCTCGTTTCCCATCACGGTAACGAGTCAATTTTCCTCGCTCCACTGCGACGAGTGGTACAAGGATTACATTGTCCTTAGAAGAAACTTCTATGGCAACATCGGTAGTCATATCAGGCAATATTCCTTGTGGAAGTTCACGCGGCTCAATCCTTACCAAAAATTGACCGTTCGATGGATAAATACGTTCTACTTCTCCCTTGTAAACATTTCCTCGAATGGACTCAAAACTCAATTGTGCATGTTGTCCAGGTTTTACACGCAAAGCTGATTCTTGGTCAAGAGAAACGGATATATAAACTTCTTTTAAGTTTTGAATTTCCAAGATAGGAATTCCAGGCATTGCCGTTTCATTTTTTGCAACATTGAGCTTCGTTACGGTTCCAGAAAACGGAGAACGGAATGTAATGCCTGAATCATTAATGAGGAGGGCATCTCCTTTGTTTACACTCTGACCTTCTTCGATAAAGATTTCACGGATGGATGCTGCAATTCCAAATTTCAAAATAAAACTATCCACTGGTTTTACCGTTCCGAGTGCATACACTGCTTCAACAAGGGATCCTTTTTGGATATTCAATCGATCAGACTTTGAACTGCGAAAGAAATATACAAAAATGAAAACTAGAATGATTACAAATGAAGCAGAGATTCCGTATAACAATTTACGATTCATGATGACCTAATCATGAATGATTCCTTGAATTTGGAAATTCTTTTTCGAATCCTTTAACGAGCAAAGGTGAAGAGAAATTCACCTTCTCTATCTTTTGAAGGAAAATATTCTTCGCATCTAACATCCACAAATTGTCCTTTTTGTAAGGTATCAATTGGGAACGATTCGGGCAGACGTCCTTTTAAATAATGGTCCGTCACAAGCCTTCCATCGTTTTCGAGAATTGCCTCAAAGGTTTTCCCGATCGCTGTTTTTGCGTACACTGCATGTAATTGCGAGCTAAGAGCCATAAGATCGAGAACTCTACGTTTTTTTTCATCCCCAGGAATGGGATCTCCTAAGCTTTCTGCTGAAGTTCCTTTGCGGACAGAATAGGGAAATACATGTAATTTAGCAAAACCAAGTTCAATTAACAATTGTTTTGTTTCTTGGAATTCAACTTCGGTTTCTGACGGAAATCCAACGATTACATCAGTTCCCAGAAATAAATTCGGCAGTTTTGATTTCGCAAGCTCTATCCTTGTACGAAAGGCATCTGGATGGTAGGTTCGTCTCATGTCCTTCAAAATTTTACGGCTGCCACTTTGGATTGGGATATGTAAAAATTTACAAAACCGTGGGTGTTGCATGAGATCGAGTAAGCCAGAACCTACATCAGGAGGTTCTATAGAGGACAAACGGATTCGTGAGTATTCTAAAATTTTGAGAATGTCCTCCACTAAATTAAGAAAACCCTTTTCTCCATTTTCTAGGCGGTACCATCCTAAATTAACGCCTGTTAGTTGAATCTCCCCCACACCATTATCTTGTAAGTATTTGACTTGGTCTAAGATATCTTGGTAGTTTCGACTCACACCAAGTCCCCGTGCCGCAGGAATTTTACAGTAGGAACACTTACGGTTGCAACCATCTTGGATTTTTAAGTAAGCTCTGGTATGTCCTTCTGGTAAAACATCGGAATAAGAAAATCGATCTAAGTTTTTTTCGTTTGTATAAGATTTACCTTCCCAGTCGGCTAAGATTTGATATGGTAAACTACTTTTTTCTGTATTCCCAAAAACACCGTAAACACCTGGAATATTTTGTAAAACTTCCTTGTCTGTTTCCGCATAACAACCTGTTACATATACTTTTGCACCAGGGTTTGTACGGATTGCATTCCGAATGATGTTTCTGTTTTTTACATCGGCTTTGTTTGTCACAGTACATGTGTTCACGACAATATACTGTGCATTTTCTTCCTGTGTTGCGAGAGTAAAACCTTTCTCTTTGAGGACAGTATACATCCCATCTGTCTCAAAAAAATTTAGGCGACAACCGAGTGTATGAAACTTAATTTTCACAGGCTTGAGAGTGTAGAAATCCTTTTCAAATTTTCTTTGATGGTATTACTTTCTCCATTGAGGGAAGAGGATTTTTCTATACAGGTTTTCGCTTCCTCTAAATAAGGATTGGCAACGCTCTTTTTACCCAATTTTTTGTTCACTCTAAAGAGCGATTCCTGTACAAGTGCCAAGTTATTCCAAATTTCAGCAGAGTTTGGATTTAAACTGGAAGCCCAACGTAAACTCATATCTGCTTTGTCATAATTTTTCAATTGGTAATAAATTTTTCCCTCTAACTCAAGCATTCGAACATCACTTGGACTTCCTGCTTTTGCTTTCTCAATTTGGGAAAGTGCCGTTTTAGAAGCTCCCTTTTCAGAAAGAGCAAGTGCGTAATAATATCGAATTTCAGGGTTTTGTGGATACATTGGAATGGATTTTTCCGCCAGTTCAATCGCAGGTTTCCATTTTTTGTGACGTGTTAGGATAGCAAGACTACCTTGGAGAAGATCTTCGTCATCTGGTTTTCGTTTACGAGCTTCCAACATGTTTTTGTAAGAGTTGTCAAAATCGTTTAACTTATCGTAGTTGTAAGCGAGAAGCGCATAAAATTCGTAGGAAGACTTACCATCTCCAAGTAGACCTTTTACAAGTTCAATTGATTTCGCATAATTTTTGATTTTGAATTCATCAACAGCTTGGAAATAGGAAGATCCCACTTGTTCCTTGTCTTGGGCAAATAGAGAGGACGCAAAAAAGCAGATAACAGCAGTGATGTGAAAAAAATGTTTCATAATAGATCCGAGGGAACCGTAATGGAGTTCAAATTGACCGTATCGATCCTGGAATGGTATGGCTCAATAGGGTCCAGGTATAGGAAAACGCTTCCCCCTTTGGAAAGCAAGTAATGTTCGATATGTTCCTCGGTAATGATCTCTAAATCACCCACATAGAGGATCGGGTTGTCCCCTGGTCCCAAATGTAAGTGGAACTCCTCAGTAGGCAAAAAATCAGATAAACTCAGATATCCAGATCCAAAATACAAACCAGATTGGAAGTAGTATTTGTAGTGAACTTTCACTTCAGGAAGGATCAAATTAGGACGGATGTAACCCAATTCGATTCGTTCTATTGTACCAACAGTTCGGATTTTACGAAGTTGGAACCAGATTTTTCGGATGAAAAAATATGAAAATAGGAAGACGAGGGGAATGAGTATTGCCATTTCCGTTCGCCTTCCCAAAGGCTCTCTACACGAGAGCTAAATCTTTTTCCTCAGTGCTTGGGGAAGAACCGTCGTCTTTTTTCGGTACTTCTTTGTAGTCCGTCCATGGTGTTTCCGAATACACAAGTTTTCCATCAGCCAAATCTACCAAAATCTTGGTAGGGTTGTCATACACCCCTTTCAGAGACTGCACTGCCATATAATCTTCCAATTCTCTTTGGAACACACGTCTGAGCGGTCGTGCTCCATAGTTTTGGTCATATCCAATGGTAGCAAAATGTTCTTTTGCGCCTAAAGTGAGTTCCACAAGAACCTTTTTCTCCGTCAATCGTTTGTTAAAGTCTTTTAACATGATGTCTACGATTCTAACAATTTCATCTTTTTTGAGAGGTTCAAAATAAACAACTTCATCCACACGGTTTAAGAACTCAGGGTTGAAGTGTTTTTTCAACTGTTCTCTTGCCTGTTCTGCTTTGTAAGATTCTCTTTCGTCTGCAAAATCTTCAAAACCCAATCTTCCACCTTTGGAAATTTCCTTAGCGGCAATATTGGATGTCATGATGATAATGGTATCTCGAAAGTTGACCTTACGACCTTTTGTGTCTGTTAAATTTCCTTCTTCCATAATTTGAAGCAGGATATTAAACAAATCATGATGGGCTTTTTCAATTTCGTCGAGTAACACCAAACTATACGGTTTTCTTCTCACAAATTCAGTGAGTTGGCCACCATCATCATATCCAACATACCCTGGAGGCGCTCCAATCAGTCGGGATACTGCATGAGGTTCCATATATTCGGACATATCGATACGAAGCATATTGTCTTCGGAACCAAAAAGTTGTTCTGCGAGAGCCTTTGCGAGTTCTGTTTTACCCACACCTGTCGGTCCAAGGAAGATAAAAGAACCCGTAGGGCGTTTTTCACTTTTGAGACCAGTGCGAGAACGTCTGACAGCACGTGCCACTTTTTCGATGGCTTCTGTTTGACCAACAATACGCGCTTTAATGTCCTCTTCCATATTAAGAAGTTTAGTATTTTCGGACTGTTCCATTTTTTTCAAAGGAATCCCGGTCCACAAACTAACAACCGAAAGAATGTCTTCTTCCTCAATGGACACCGCATATCCTTCCATACGCTCTTGCCATTGTTTCGTTTTTTCTTCCAATTGGCTTTTTTTGCGATTCACTTCATCTCGAACTGCTGCGGCCTTTTCATATTCTTGGCTACGAACTAGATCTTCTTTTTTGACAGAAAGTGCTTTGATCTCTTCTTCAATCTCTTTGATTTCATTTGGTCGTTGGCAATTCGCAAGGCGTGCCTTTGCCCCTGCTTCATCAATGATATCAATCGCCTTGTCTGGTAAAAATCGATCATTGATGTATCGATGAGATAATTTGACTGCTTGTTCGATTGCTTTTTCCGAATAACGCACCTTATGGTGAGATTCGTAAGCTTTTTTCAAACCGTCTAAAATGAGAACCGCATCGTCTACAGAAGGTTCAAGCACCTTCACCATTTGGAATCTTCTTTCCAATGCTGAATCTTTTTCGATGTATTTACGGTATTCGTTATTGGTAGTCGCACCAATACATTGTAGTTCCCCGCGAGCAAGTGCTGGTTTTAAAATGTTTGCTGCATCCACTGCTCCTTCGGCCGCACCTGCTCCAATAAGAGTGTGCAACTCATCAATGAAGATGATGATGTTTTGCGAAGACACGATTTCTTTCATGATTTTTTTCAATCGTTCTTCAAACTCACCACGGTATTTAGTTCCTGCGATGAGACTTGCCAAATCTAAAGATAACACTCGTTTGTCGAAAAGTAGATCAGGAACTAATTTCTCCACTACCGCTTGTGCAAGTCCTTCCACAATCGCTGTTTTACCTACACCCGATTCTCCTACGAGAACTGGGTTGTTTTTTGTTTTTCGAGATAAGATTTGAATCACTCGTTCGATCTCTTTTGACCTGCCGATGACTGGATCCAATTTTTTCTCACGAGCAAGTTGTGTGAGATCGCGCGCAAATTCATCTAGGATGGGAGTTTTGCTTTTTTCTTGTCTCGGTGTTGCTGTTTGTGTTTGGCCTTGTCCTGTGGTTTGAGAACCAGTTGTTCCACCCCCCACTGATCCCGAAGGCGGAGCTCCAAGAAGTCGTAATATTTCCGATTTAATGACATTATAGTTCACGCTGAAGGAAGATAACGATCCACCAGCGATATTATTATTATCACGAAGCAATGCGAGTAAAATGTGTTCGGTTCCTACATAGTTGTGTTTGAGGCGTTTTGCTTCTTCTTTAGAAACTTCGATCATTTTTTGGTACTTGTCTTGCCCTTGGCTGACATCGAGTAACAAAGCACCCGAACCCTCACGGGTACGTTTCTCCACTTCTTTACGGAGTTCGTTTAAATTGATGTTTAGATTCGTTAGAATCTTTATCGCGACAGAGTCCTCCTCCCGGAGAAGCCCAAGTAGAATGTGTTCAGGACCGATAAAATCGGAACCTAAACGTTTAGCCTCATCTTGGGCGATTTCGTTGATGACTCTTTTTGCTCTTTTGGTGAATTCCAACATGCCGCACCCTGCCTTTAGTAATTAGACGAACGTCCTTGTTCCCAACATGACCGTACTTGGTCAAAGGGAGCCTCGTAAACCAAGAATTTTGTAAAACTGACGTTTTTGGACCGCGAATGCGTTCTTCCACGAGATTTTTACGACAAGTCCTCGGAAATTTCCCAGGGACTCTCTTCTATGATCGGAGGAAGGAGCAAATTCTATACCAAATTCAGAAAGTTTCTCAAAAAGCGAAAAGAAGCTTGGATCGATCCCTGCCTCAATCCCGAGAAGGAGAGAATCTCTCCTTCCTTTGCCCAAATTCGTAGGACAAGAGGATAGAAACCCTATTCCCGAAGCATAGGCCCAATGTTTTTTTTGGTGTAAGAATCGCTCGAGAGAACGAATTCCCTTTAAATTCTTTATTTGTACACCATCATATTTAGTTCTTAAGTTGGATAGTTTCATGCCCAATGATTGGAGAATTTCCCATCGTAAATGATCTTCCGAACCTAAATACAGGCGAGAAGGTCCTTCGTCTATTCCAAGAAATGCTGAAAAATTATTTTCAGCTAACAGTCGTTTCACATGCTCTTCTTTTGGATCATAATAAGGGAAGATTACATGAGAAAGATTTCTTGTAATCCTTATGCGTAACGAAAGTATCCAGATTTTATCTTCACACTTGGTCAAAGTGGTTTGGATTTCTTGCATCAAGGAAGCAGGCACTACCTTACTATTTTTCTGTTTTGGATAGGGAAACAAGGTAACACAATGTTCACACCCGAATTTACCAGAGATCCGAAATTGGGCTTCCGTTGTCCCACAAAATCGGCAAAACATCACAGACTAACGGGCGATAACTTACCTGATACAATTCGATTCCGTTTATGAGCCATAGAAGCCAGTTCCAAATCGTGAGTCACTAGGATGAGAGAAAACTTAAACTCATTCTGGAGTTCTTTGATGAGATCCATAAGATGCCTTGAGTTATCTCGGTCGAGGTTTCCCGTGGGTTCATCCGCAAGAATCAGTTGTCTTCTTCCCACAAGAGCACGTGCCACACCCACACGAGCGCTCTCGCCACCCGAAAGTTGGGAAGGAAAACTTTCCGTTCGTTCTCCGAGGCCTACTTTTTTTAAGATCTCAATCGCTTGTGCTTTTGCTTGTGTCGGATTCATCCTCGCAATGAGAAGCGGCATCATCACGTTTTCCAATGCGGTAAAGTCAGGGAGGAGTAAGTGTTGTTGGAAGATAAAAGAAATTTTTTCTGCACGAAAATTTTCTCTTTGTTTTTCATTTAAGTTTTTGAGAGAAACACCACAAACATCCACTTCACCGTCGTCAAACGAATCCATGGCTCCGAGGATATTCAGGAGAGTGGATTTTCCAACACCCGAAGCACCTTCCACAGAAACAATCTCACCAGGTAACACTTCAAAGTCGAGTCCGGAGATAATATGGTAACGTTTGTCCACTACTTGGTAGTATTTTTCTAATTTGCGAACAGAAACAGTTGGTTTGATTTCAGAATTAGTCATTGCGAATGGTATCCACTGGGTTTAAATTAGCAGCCATACGTGCAGGGAAATACCCAGCTAGGCCTGAAAGAATGGTAGCAGCAGTTGTGACCATAAAGATAAACGATATATCAATGTCCACAGGGATGTGATCAAAGTAATAAATGTCTTTTGGAACCAGTTCCACTGGATCCCAATCCCCAGGATTTAATAGACTTCCCACTCCATTGATGATTTCCGAAATTGCGTTGATGATCACTTCTAACTTAGTAGCGATAAATATCCCCGTCATTCCTCCCACAAGAGAAGACAAAATTCCAACGATCATGGCATTCAGTGTGAAGATGAGTAAGATATCATTGGATGCAAGACCAAGTGCCTTTAAGGTTCCGATGGATCTACGTTTCGCGCGAATGAGAGAGTGTACAGTTGCGACCATCCCAAGAGCGGCAAGCACGATGAATAGAAAAACGATGATGGAGATGATGGTTTTTTCCAATCGAAGTGCCGCAAGAAAGTTCTCTTGTTCTTCTGCAATGGTCCTGACCGACCAAGACGTATCATCTTGGATTTTTTGGTTCCAATTTTCTTCGTTTAACCTAGATAAGATTCTATGTTTGGTGAGTTTTAAATCATCCAGAGAACGAACTTTGATGGCAATTTGGTTTACCGCACCTTTCATCTTAAAAAATTCTTGGGCTTGCGGGAGAGATAAAAAAACAAACTTCGAATCGTAATTGTAGTAACCAGTTTTAAAAAGACCCACCAAACGAAAGGATTGTACGTTCACTTGTACACCTCGTTCTACTGTGAACCTGCCACCAGGGACTGCCATGGTGATCTCACGTCCAATCCCATACCCATAAATGGCACTCATTTCCTTTCCCACAACTACGAGTTTTTTCGTATTGATGGCGGGGATTTCGTCGCGGTTGTATTGCAAGATCCTTGGGAAATTTGGAAGTCCATTTTCAACCAATTTTTCGATTGAGTCAATGGGAACGGCACGGATCATAATTGGGTTAAAATTATTATTGCTTTGGATGAGACCGTGGCTTGTGATATTCCCTTCCACAGAAACAAAGGATTCAGCGAGTTTCGGATCGGATTTGAGATGATTGATGACAGTTTCATAATCATAAATTGCCCCAGATCCATAGGAATTTTCAATGGTGATGTGGGGACCACCCTGCCAGAGCGATTCTTTCACTTGTTTTTGAAATCCATTAAAAATGGACAGAACCACGACAAGAAGCCCCACTCCCACTGCCATCACGATGAACGATAGTCTGGATTTGATAGAGAGAAAACCGAGAACGCGGGACCCTCGGATGTAACGGATTGTGATTAAAGAGACGATTCCCATGATGACCTAATCTTTTTGACATCTTTCTCTGAAAGATGGATACTGTCAAAAAAGAACCTTATGCCCGAAACACCAAACTATTATTCTGTCAAAGTCAATCTTCGAGACGAAGCCAATATGGTGTACACCATGGTTTCTGCCATCATTGACCCGGTTGAAATCAAATCGGTAAAATATGAAGGTGTTTCATGTACAAGCCCTCTCTCCCTTTTGCCGATTCGGTCAACATTCCAAGACTTTTACAATCGCATGCAACGGGTGATTTACAAAGGGGAACAACAAAAGAACATTACAAAGTCCTTACAAGAGCTCCTCAAAACCAAATTTGGTTCGGAAAGTTTCTTAGAAGAGATCCTTCACTATATGGATCACAATCTTACGGACCGGTTGGACTTTGTGTTCAGCGAAATTCACAAACGAACTGCTGGAAATTCTGAACCGAAAGTAGAAATCCACTTTGAACTAATTGATCCTAATGAAATGACAAAAACCACTGTGGACGAAGAGGAGATTGCTAAAAAAGAAGCACCTCCTGTCACACCAGTGCCACAAGCTTCAGGCTTTCTCATTCCTGCGGACAAACAAATTGTTCAGTTTAAGTTCCAACTTTCTCCAGTCAATGGCATACCTCTCGTAGAACTTAAAGCAGGTGACAATGTATATGTACGTTTGGTACCAGGAGATTCCATAACTGATTCTATTATCAATACGTTAGAACTCAAAGAAGAATCTGGTGCGATCAAACAAATTCCTGCAAAAATTGTGAACATCTCGAATAACAAAAATTTTTCGGAAGTAGTGATCAAAATTAACGAACAAATTTATGGAAAAATCATCGAAGAAGAAAACTCAGTGAAAATCAAAACCACTGATAGCAACATGGGAGCTGCCAACATAATGAATTCTGTTGCTTCCCCTACTGCCAAAATTTCAAAATCCAAACAAAACCCAAGTTTAGCGGCAGATGAAAGTTTTCATCTAATGCCTTACATTGTAATGCTTGTAGTGCTTGCCATTGGAATGATGACCATATTTGTAATTCTCTAAACACTCTTATGACGAAATTCAAAACTAAATTACCAATCCTATCTCCGCTTTTTATCGCAATTGTAGTGTTTCACTCTCTCTTTGTTGATTATACAGTTCAGTTTCCCGATTTTATCGCTTCCGAATCTTCGGAAACGAGTCTCGAAACGATGAAACCAAAAGTGATCGCAGAGGACGGTGTGGTTGGGAGAATCTCCTACCTTGAGTCCTTCTTAATGGAATTGGAGTCGAAAGAACTTCCAATTGATACTGATTTGGAAGACACAAAAGATGGTGTAAAAAGAGTTCTCATTGGTCAAAAACTGCTCCTTGCCTTACTTGTGTTTTACCTCTTTTTAACCTTTTCTGTGGCTGTAACCTATGCCTTCCGTGCTTGGTTTTATAAAACCATGGCTCATGTGTTTTATCCTGTTTCCTTGGTCGTTTTGTTACCAAAAATCTTTTTTCAATTGAATCTGATGATCCAAAAGGATGTATTCTCTTATTTTTATTTTGGATTTTTGGCTTTCACCTATACACTGACCATTCTTGCTTATCGGCTCACCATTAAAGACAAAGAACCTTTCGAAGGCTTCCAATCGTTACAATTTTCTTCCTCTTTAGAAGAGGAAGGTCGTTCCCCAAGTAATACCAAAACGGGAACATATTTTGCACCGATCTTTCATGTTTTAGTGATCATCTTAATTGGAATTTTGATTGGGAATTTGATATATATCCCACTCTTTCTGTTACAAAAACACTATGTGACTGAGTTCAGTTATTTTATATTCTTTCTCATTGGAATCTTATCTGTATTTTATATCTTCAATTATAATAAAGTTGGTGGAGAATCCCAAAATACAAAATGGCAAAACCTTGCCGTCAGTTTTGCCTATCTACAATATCGTTTTCTTCGAAATGGATTTTTCTCGATTTTTAGTACGATACTCATTATCTTGTTTGTAACGTTTTTGTTTAGTTTGTTACTATTTAACATTGATCTCATACAAAACAATTTGGGATTGTTTGGAAAAACAACAGAGTTTTAAAAGAATTTTCTTCACGGCCACAGGATTGGTTTAATAATAAAAAAGGGAAGGAATTTAGTTTCCTTCCCTTTTTTTATCGATGTGAGTCTCGATTTTTTTTACTTACAATCAGGGGTTTGGTTTTTTTTCACCACACACCAAATGGAACCGTTAGGATAATATGTGTATCTAGCAAGTAACTCGCCCGATTCAGAATACAATTCAGAAGCTTCCTTCACACCATTCGGATAATAATAAAACCATTCTCCTACTTTTTTATCTTCTAAATAACTTCCTTTGGTTTCCACTCGAGTGTCTGGATAATAACGCACCCAGTCTCCCGTACGAAGACCTCCATCATAGAAACCTTTTTCATTCAAACGGCCGTTTCGAAAGTAACGGAAATACGCCCCATTTTCGTTTCCAATCGCTGAAGTTTGAAACCAAATCTGTTTTTTCCGATAACCAGCTTTGTAGTTTTGTTCGATGTAAAGTTTCCCATCGGAAAAATAAAACTTCCAAAGTCCATCTCGTTCGCCATTCACCATCTTGCCTTGCATCGTTGTGATTCCATTCAAATAATTGAATTTTGTTGCGAACCCATCGAGCTGACCCACCGAATTGACAGGAACCGTTGTGACTAGATTCCCATTTTCATACCACTCTCGAAAAAGCCCTTCTGACGTTAGTTGGTAGTGATTGGTTTTTTTATCATAGTTTGCATCTTTTGGGATGGAGGTTGGTCTATCCACACTTCCTTTACAAGGTCCAAATAAGATTCCCGACAATAGAACCGTAGCTAAAAGAGAAATAAAAATCCAAATGGAATTGTCTTTAATGTGTGTAGATGTAGATGTCATTTTCTTCTTTGAATTTGGTTAGGATTTCTTTTGAGATTAATATACGATTGAGACGTTTGGATCGAATGGGTGTCAAATAACGCAAACACATGAGAATGGTTCCTTCAGGCTCGAGCGAAGTGTATACAATAGGAGTTGTTTTTCCGAGTCGCACCAAATAGTTTTTGGACATTTCTCTTATTTTAGATTCCACAAGCTCTGGTGCTAACACCAACTCTTCGTTCAAAATTTGAGTACAAATTTTTTCTGCTTTTTCCCAGTTTGATTTTAGATCCAAATAGATACGAAACTCATCCCAGACAAAGTCCATGGTTTCCGAAACGATAAAGAATCGATATAATACAATATTGTAATTTGGAAAATGAATGAGTCGATTAGTGGATTGTTCAAATCTTGGGTCTTGTGCAATTTCGAGTAAGGTGAATTTAAAAAAACCAATATTAACAACATCTCCTTTGATGTTATCAATTTCAATACGATCCCCTACCTTAAAACCATTGGCACCCATGATCATAAACCATCCCACCATGTTGAGCCAAACTTCTTTGAGAGAGATCACAATACCTGCACCAGCAAGACCAAGAACTGTAGGCAAAAGCGACAAACTGGAAAAAATAACAGGAAGATAGGCAATGCCAAAAATGAATAAAAAACCCATTCTTGCTACTTTTCTTCGGTTATATTCATGAACAGGATCTAACGCAGGTTTGATTCTCTCAACAAGAAACATCGTGATTTTATAACAAATCACAGCAAATATTACCATGTAGGCGAAAAGAATTAATGTTTCCGCAAATTCCCTATTATTGCTTCTAAGAAGAGTTAATGGATTTAAATCTAAGTAAAATTCTTTAATACTTCCGCTATCCATTGAGTTTCATCCCTTTATGGCGTTTCAATATTTCTAGAATGGTGTTTCGCTCTACTGGAACACCAAACTTCGGTTTACCGAAATCTTCCAGCAAAACAAACTTCAAAGTGTTCCCATCTTTTTTTTTGTCATGTTCCATGTGTTTTAAAACCAATTCAGGTTTTTCTTCCAAAACGGTTGGTAACTCTAACTGCGACATGAGAGAAATCGCTTTTTGGAAATTGGATTCAGAAAATCCTAATAGTTCCTTGGATAAGAGAAGTGCCGTAACAAGACCAACAGACACGGCCTCTCCATGGGAATATTTTTTATAAGATGTCAATGATTCGATCGCATGTCCAGTTGTGTGACCTAAGTTGAGAACAGCCCGTAAACCAGACTCCTTTTCATCTTGGGATACAATCGATGACTTTACCCGTACAGATTCTTCAATCGCATAACGAACGATATCTGACTTTTCAGAGAAATCGGACCGATTAGACTTTGATAGTGTTTCCAAAAATGTCCCACCATCCAGAAAGGCATGTTTGACCACTTCTGCAATGCCACAACTCCATTCTTTTTTGGGTAAGGTGGAAAGTGTAAAGAGAGGAGCAAAAACAAACTCTGGTTGGTAGAATGCTCCTACCATATTTTTACCTGAGTCTACATTGACTGCAACCTTACCACCGACAGATGAATCCACACAGGCAAGTAACGTTGTCGGAAGTTGAACAAACCGAACTCCGCGTTGGTAAGTGGCCGCAATGAAACCAGCAAAATCACCAACCACTCCGCCACCAAAGGCAATGATCACGGCATTTCGATCTGCTTCGGCTTCGATGAGTTGGTTGTATACTTTTTTCACGCGATCGATGTGTTTATTCTTTTCACCGCCTTTTAAATAGATAAAAGAGAAGGGAATTCCACTCGAACGTAATTCTTTGATTAAATACTTTTCGTAAATGCCAGCAATCTCGCGACTCGTGAGAACAAAGGTATGAGAGATTTTTTTGAGTGATCTAAGTTTTTCAGAAATTCCAACAAAGTCTTCATGTAATTCGATAGGATAACGAAACCCCGATCCAATGATTTCACGTTCTGATAACTTCATGGTTCATTCACCCATGGGCTTGAAATATATCTAGGTTTATTTGTGTTTTTAGCGCGGAAGTAATGTTTTATATCAGGGCGTAAGTCCATTGACAAAATCTCTTTGGGGCTGAAATAGCCAAAGCCAGAGATTGCCTTTTCTTTGGCATTGAGAACGGGTAGAAGTTCTCTTACCTTGGTCAAAAAAACAATTTGAATGAGATGTCGTTTTTTATTTGGATCAATCGACTCATTTAGAAGTAAAAATTCTGTATGACTCACTTCGAGAGACAATTCTTCCTTTAGTTCTCGTTTGAGTGCTTCTTCCCCTGATTCACCAAATTCAATGCCTCCACCTGGCAATAACCAATACCCAGATTTTTTTTTCTGCTGTTGTACAAGTAAAATTTTCCCCTTGGAATCTTGGATGAGAGCGGCCACACGGACTCGCATGGATTTGGATTTTAAGAAAAAATCAATCATAGTAGTTTTAAAAAACGAAGAGCTGCTTTTGCTGCCATTTGTTCGGCTCTTCGTTTATTCTTACCATCACCGTTGGTTTGAAAATAATTTTCGCAACGTACCGATACAGAAAATTCTTTATCGTGGTCTGGCCCTTCTTCTTTCAAAAGAACATAGTCTGGTAATTTTTTCCATTTCTTTTGGCAATACTCCTGCAAAATGGTTTTGTAGTCTTTCGTTTCTTCTGCCGAATCAATTCCCTTTTCCATCTTTTGGAAATGGGGAGTCAAAAAGTTCCGA
The DNA here is from genome assembly GCF_040833955.1 of Leptospira sp. WS60.C2. Taxonomy (NCBI): domain Bacteria; kingdom Pseudomonadati; phylum Spirochaetota; class Leptospiria; order Leptospirales; family Leptospiraceae; genus Leptospira; species Leptospira milleri. The sequence goes on from NZ_CP162133.1 coordinate 2,577,154, forward strand.
CAACTGTTTAAACCTTGGTCCAAATACAAGGCACCAAGAAACGCCTCAAAACAATCTGCTTGTAAATTGAGATTGGCTTCCCCTTTTTCTTTTTCCCCTTTGCCAAGGAGTAAAAAATCAGGGAACTGATACATTCGTGCTAATTTGGCAATCGCTGGTGCTGAAACCATTTTACTCTTGAGCTTGGCGAGGATCCCTTCCTTGCCTTTAGGAAGCGATTTATAAAGGTATTCCGCGGCAAGGATCCCAAGAACGGAGTCTCCCAAAAACTCTAACCTCTCATTGTCAGAAAGATATCTGTCCGAGTCTTCATTGGCAAATGACCTATGAACAAAAGCTAGGTGAAGGAGCGAAATATCTTTAAAACTAGTATTGGTAAGGGATTGTAGTTCTTTGAGAGAAGCGATTCTTTCTGGAGAAAGTTTGATGCGAATGGAATGGGACAAGGGAAAAAGATCCGGGTTCCTCTATTCGGGGAACCCGGTTTTTGGATTGGGAATTACCCCTTAAGTTTATCGATGAATTTAATTACATCGCCTACAGTTTGGATTTTTTCTGCGTCTTCATCAGAAATTTCCACACCAAACTCTTCTTCAAGAGCCATTACTAGTTCAACTGTGTCAAGAGAGTCAGCACCAAGATCATTGATGAAGTGAGCTTCAGGTGTAACTTCTGATTCATCAACACCAAGTTGTTCTACGATGATTGACTTAATTTTTTCGAAATCTGCCATTTTATATCCTCCAGGCCACTGTGAACAGTGGGGCAAGTGTTAAATCGTTTTCCGCCAAGTATATATGTACGCCTAGCGTTTTTTTAAAATGAAATTGTCGGAATTTTTGGCAAGTCTAAATAGATTATTTTCCTCTTGAAACCTTTGACATCGTTCTAACATCACCTAACATAAATTAGCAGGACTGGTAACGTAAAAAACTGACGAAAAAAGAACCACCCTGTCCTCCTTTTCAGCTCCTGGCAATATCTTACCCTGATTTCCAATCGATTGATCTATTTTAGCAGAAATATTCTCTGCTAAAACGAATATCTATTTCCGTTTCCCGCCCACTTTTCGAAATCAAACCTAAGAACTTTTAATTTAGGAGCCTTCCATGATTCAGAAATGGACAAAAACTCTCACTTCCCTATTCCTACTTTCGTCTTTGTTTTTTTGCGCAGAGAAAAAAGCGGATAATAACAACATACTCTTAGGTCTGCTGACTCTCGCAGCCAATCAAATCAAAGTGAATACTGTCAGTGAATTGGTAAACGAATCAGCCGATGACTATAATCAAAACCAATGGGGACTGATTACGGGGTCTACATTGAATTCTTGGGTGTCCAATTGGCAGGCAAATAAACCAAGCCATATCACAGGAAAACTGATTATCTTACAAACGGATGCTGCGAATCGTAGAACTGGCGATAGTCCTGGAAGAAAACCATATGTGAAATCGGATCCTCAACTGGGAGTCTATGTATACTTATTGAATGACTATACTCCTTCAGGCCTACCTACTGGTGGGTTTCGCTTCAACCAAACAAGAGATGCAGGTCTGATTAGAAATTCTGTTCGATACCAAGCAAACGGAGAATTTGTGGATGACTGGCTGAATACGTATGGCATTAACCCGACAAAAGATTTGATTGTTTTTGCAGCTGGAACTGGAAATGGAACCATTCCTGCTTCAGCACTCACCTCTTCTAGTGCAGGACTGGCTGGAGCCATTCAAGACATTACAAGAGGTGTATATTGGTTGCGATACTGGGGAGTTGATATCAAACATTTGGCAATCCTCAACGGAAATTTGAGGAGCAATTTTGTGTTAACTTATCCGACTCAAACCAGTGATTCCAAAAGTTCGCTACCTGCGAAGGGTAACTTCACAGTAAAAAGCATTCGTGTAGACAATACCATTATCACTTCTGGCTTAGAGGATATTTACGAAATTGCAAAAAACAATCTGGAAGCACAAATTCCTGGACTTACAACAAAACAGTTCTTAATTGACGCAAGACCCACTCCTCAATTTGGATCAGGACGATCGGCAGGTGTCAATGGCGATACCACTCAATACATCACAACTGGTTGGGATTCCGCTGGAGCACCTGTTGTTTGGGGCGCAGGTGGTGATGCAAACTCTGCCAATACAGCAGGAAAAACCTATGTGCCTTTTGAAGGCAATATCAAAGGTGCTGTATCATTTCCATGGCTTGCTCTCTTCGAAGGTTTTACTGATTCAGGTGGAGTTGCAGATGATGCGGCAGCGGAAGCAGCCTTCAATATTGGATACCGTTATAAACCGAAATCTAATTTAAAAACAATTTTCGCAAATAAAGGTTATACTTCTGGTGCCACAGTTGTGAGCCAATGTCGAACCAATTTTGAAGCACAGGTGAATGGGTTCGCTGCTCTAAACATTTTGGGTTATCCAACTACTTACTATGATGGTTCCCTTGTAGAATGGACCGCTTTGATAGCTGCCCATCCTGATAACACAATCAATCAGGTCCCTGCTGATTTTAAATGGAGAACTGATTTAAACACCGTGAGTGTTTTTAGTTACAATCCACAAATCACAAATAGTGGAGCTTTGGGAGGTGTTATCAGTAGAGTGAAACCTGCCGGGGTCAATCTACAAGCAACCACCACTAAAAAATTCATCCAAGAAGATAAAGCATACAAGTATTAGATTCTTTCCCTGTCGAATCACTTCGTCTCTTGGTGCATTCCAAGAGACATTCTTTTCCGATCTAAATTCCCTTTTCAAAAATGTTTTTCTTTGATTCTTTGTCTTTATGGCAAGGAATGAAAAAGAAGAGTCGATACAGATTGGATTTCGAGAAGCAATCACCCTTATCGTTCCCTATTTCCAAAAGAAAGTATGGAATCAGATCAAATCTGTCATTTGGATTGTACTCTACTTATCTCTATTTCAACTGATCATTTTACGAATTCCAGTAAAGGAAGCTGGCATCATTGCCCTTGGAATTTCTGCTGTCGTTTTTGGACTTACTTTTTTCTTAGAAGGTCTGTTTCTCGGCTTAATGCCATTAGGCGAAGCGTTAGGCCTGAGGTTACCTCAAAAATTGGGAGTGTTCAGTATCATGATCTTCTCGATTTTAATGGGAATCGGTGCAACATTAGCAGAGCCAGCGATCACAATTTTGAAAGCAAGCGGAAGTAAAGTGGCACCATGGGATGCTCCTTTATTGTATTATTTGCTTAATGATGGATCGGGATCATTGTACCTAGCGATTGCCTTAGGTGTAGGTGTATCCGTTGTCTTTGGTATGTTACGTTTTCTCTATGGATTCTCGTTATCGAAATTACTCATCCCTTCGATTCTAATTCTTTTATTCGTCAGTATTTATGCCCAATTTGATGAGAATTTACAATTCATTTCAGGACTAGCTTGGGATTCTGGAGCAGTGACAACTGGACCCGTTACAGTTCCTCTGGTTGTAGCCTTAGGAATTGGTATTTCCAAAGTATCTGAAAAAAATGAACAAAGCAGTGCGTATGGAGTGGTCACCCTTGCCTCCTTATTTCCAATCCTTGCCGTATTTATCGTTGGGATCTATTTTTCTGGGAAACTTCCAAAACCAATGTCAGAGGAAGAATTTTTCAAAACAGGAATTCATCTAAAAGAATCAAAACTTCTATTAGGTGAGAAACTCAAGAATTCCTTAGAATCAAAGAAGATTCCAAACGCACAAATATCGCCTCCTTTAAAGTTTCAAAGTATCAATGATAAAATTTTGGAGGCATTTCAATTAGCAATTCGTGCGATTTTACCTCTCACTTTGTTTTTAATTCTAGTTTTGTATTTAATATTGAAGGAGAAAATTCCTTACCCTGAAGAAGTTAGGTTAGGAATTCTTTTTTCCGTCATTGGCCTCTCAATCTTTAACTTCGGAGTGATTTTTGGATTGAATAAACTTGGTGATCAAGTTGGAGGAAAGCTACCGTCCACCTTTCGTTCGATTGAATTAACAGATTCAACAAAATACATCCCAAATTTTAACCCAAAAACAGTGTTAAAAGCAGTGAATGAAGATGGAAAGGAAGAAAGTTTTTTCTATCTGAAAGAACGGAAACTATACACAGGGATTCCCTATCACGAAGAAAACTGGAATGCAAAAAGCAAAGTTTATGAATACATCCCCATTCACGGCCCAATTTTTGGTAAGGAAGATAATCTTCTAGGTTATATGATCGTTTTATTCTTTGCATTCTTTTTAGGTTATAGTGCAACATTAGCAGAACCAGCTTTGTCTGCATTAGGGAATGCGGTAGAAGAAACAACGGTTGGAACATTTCGTAAATCATTTTTGATCCAAGCTGTGGCCATCGGTGTTGGTTTTGGTACTTTAATCGGGATGTTAAAAATCTTAATTGAGCTTCCTATTGTTTGGATCTTAATTCCGATTTATATCTCTCTTTTAATTCTAAATTCAATCAGTAAGTCAGAATTTATCGAAATTGCTTGGGATAGTGCGGGTGTCACCACTGGTCCCATTACAGTTCCTCTCGTAATTGCTATGGGACTTGGAATTGGTAATCAGTTAGGCACAGTCGATGGGTTTGGAATCCTAGCGTGTGCATCTGCTTTTCCAATTTTATCTGTTTTAGTGATGGGTTTAATCGTTGAGAATTCGAGAAAACTTTCCTTAAACGAAATGGAAACAAAATCAAAGTAAAAGAATATGAAAATGAATACCTCGAGAATCACAGCGATTGTTCATAGAGATTTGACTGAGGCCGTCACAAAAGCATTAAAAGCAAATTTTGTACATTATTATCATATGGAACCTGCACGTTATCCAGTGCTAGGCAAAAGAGGGCTTTGGTTTTTTGACTTTTATCAAAATCAATCTATGATTGATACACCAGTGGTTATCTTTGAAATTATCTGCTTAGAGAAATCTGTACCGTTTTTATTATCAGTGATCAAAGAGGCAGCAGAATTAAACATACCTGGACACGGGAGTGTCTACTCGGAAACAATTGCTCTAATCGGAAGCGAACCTCCTTTAGAATATATTTATTCAAACAATGTAAAAGTAAAATCGATTGGTTTTACTGGACTAAAAGGTATATTTTGTATCTTACCAAGAGGTTCGGCTGAATACATTGCAAGAATGGTTTTGCAAAATGGAATCGGTGTTCCTACGATCAGTTATGGCACGGGGAGTGGACTTCGAGATCGATTAGGCCTACTTCGAATTACAATCCCGAAAGAAAAAGAAATTTTAAAATTAATTGTACACTCTTCCGATTCTGAACACGTGCTCGATTTTATGATCGAATTGGGCAGATTGGATCTGCCAGGAAGAGGTTTCATTTTTGAGTTCCCAGTAGAACACGGATTGTTAAACACAAAAGTAAGCTTAGAAGGTGCAAAACAAGCGGCAAGTATGGACCAAATCATATCCGCCTTAGATCAGTTATACGGAAATATGGATTGGAGAAAAAAATCAAACCAATTCCGACAAAACACAAGGCACAGAAATTATTTTGAAGGTGTAAACTTAGTTCTAAACTGTAAAGAAGAGTCGATGGAATTTGTACTGAGTTCCCTAAGAAAAGTGGGGGTCACTAGTTCCACAATTTCCCTGAATCGAATTGTTCACACAGGAAATTCTGAAAGTCATTTTACACCTGCAAGAGAAGTAGCAAATTTGCTGATTCCCAAAAAAAACCTTTCAGAAGTCACCGAAGTATTGAAAGAAATTGGCTTTTTTACGAACGAATACGAAGGGATTGCCTATACGATGGAAATACCTAGAGCATTCTCCTATCAATCAAAACAGTTAAAAAAAAAGTAGAGAAGCCAATCAAACAAATTCTAATCTCTATCTAATGATCTAGCGGAATACTCGTTCATAGATTTGTAGAAAGATCACTCCTAAACCACCGATGGTTGCCCCCACAATTGGGATTCCTAAAATTCGAATCGTAAAGTTGATGGAATCTAACCTTTTTTCAATGGATTCAAACCTGGCGTCTATAGTTGATTGCATAGATTCAAACCGGGCGTCCATAGTCGATTGCATAGATTCAAATCGGGCGTCCATAGTCGATTGCATAGATTCAAATCGAGCGTCCATACTTAATTGAAAGGATTCGAAACGCAGGTTCATTTCATTCCGCAAAGATTCTGACCGTTGGTTCATTTCGTAACGCATGGAGTCAAATCCGGTTCTCACTTCTTGGTGCATGGGTAGAATCTTTGTTTCTTGCATATTGGTTATGCCTTGGTCGCGTTTCTCTTCAATAGTATCCACAATCCAGTCTTGGATTTCAACCGCGATTTTCGTATCAATATGGGCTTTTTCGAGGATTTGGTATAGTTTTTGGTCTGTTCTCATTTATTTCTCATCAGAAGAGGAGAAATATTTTGAAATTGGTTCTAAATTTGATAATTCAAACACCACTTGAGATCCAAGAAAACCCCAAGTGGAAGTGAAGGATTGTTTTTTAGTGACCACCACCTGGTAAAAATCCACCACCGTTGATATCAAGGATATGTCCTGTGATAAAAGAAGACGCATCGGATGCAAGGAAGGCAATTCCGTTTGCAATGTCTTCAGGAAGACCAGCACGTTTGAGTGGGATCGCTTGCACCATTCCATGTCTGATGTTTTCTGGAATTGCTTCCGTCATTTCAGTCGCAATGAAACCTGGAGCGATTGCATTACAACGAACCTTTCTAGATGCCATTTCAAGTGCTACAGCTTTAGTAAAACCAATCACACCTGCTTTCGAAGCAGAGTAGTTTGTTTGTCCGATGTTTCCGTTTTCACCAGAGATAGAAGATAAGTTAATGATGGATCCACCATTTTCTTGTTTCATCATGACTTTGATTGCCGCTTGAGTACAGAGATAAGTTCCAGTGAGGTTTACAGCGATGACCGCATCCCACTGCTCTTTTTTCATTCTCATAAGGAGAGTATCACGAGTAATCCCAGCATTGTTCACAAGAATATCAACAGATCCAAATTCTTTTTTTGCTGTATCAATTAATTTTTGTGCATCTTCTTCAACGGATACGTTTGCAATGACTGCAATTGCTTTGTAACCTTTTGCTTTTAGTTCTTCCGCAGTTGCATTGGTTGCTTCTGGGTTCATATCGGCGACAACGATGTTTGCACCAAGAGATGCAAGTTTCAAACAAGTTGCTTTTCCGATTCCTCTTGCACCACCTGTTACGATGGCTGTTTTCCCTGTTAAACTGATCATATGTGTATCCTCTTTTTTTAAATCCTAAACAATAAACTTCTCAAATCAAATAAAACCGTTTTCATCAAATTAACAATACCAATGATCAAATGTGTATCATTTCATCATTGTTCGAATTCAATATCTTTAATGGGAGTCCCCTAAAATACTTTTGTATTCTCCTAACCGCTCTCGGATTCTTTCATTGATACCGTGTTTGGCGCACTCAGATATCACTCTAACCGCATTTTTCACAGCAAGTGCGTTAGACGATCCATGCCCAATCATACAAATCCCTTCTACACCAAGTAAAAGTGCGCCTCCATATTCAGCATAATCTAAACGTTTTTTCACCGCTGTAAATGTGGATTTTAAAAGAAGTGCACCTGTTTGTGCAAGACTTGATTGTCTAATTGAATTTCGTAAGACATTAAAAATGGATTTTGCAAGGCCCTCTGTGGCTTTCAGGACAATGTTTCCAATAAAACCATCACAAACAACTACGTCCACGTCTCGCCCACTGCCGTACAAATCCCGGCCTTCGACATTGCCAACAAAGTTAAATGGAATTTTTTTTAAGAGATCAAATGTTTTTACGGAAACGGTATTCCCTTTTTTGTCTTCTTCCCCATTGGAAAGAATCCCAACTTTTGGTTTTGAAATTCCAAAGAGTTCTCTGGCATAAATTTCACCCATGACAGCAAACTGAGCCAAGTATTCTGGTTTGCAGTCTACATTGGCACCAGCATCTAACAAAATAACAGGTGGTCCCTCTTCCCTAGGAATGGGTGCAGCAATGGGAGGTCGTAAAACGCCAGGTAGACGACCGAGGTGTAATAATGCAGCGGCCATAGTAGCGCCAGTGTTTCCAGGAGAAAACACACCGATACATTCTTTGTCTGCTACTAAACGAACTGCTTTGACTACGGAAGAATCCTCCATAGCGCGGACAGCTATGGAAGGAGAATCATTCATTCCGATGATTTCGGATGAATGTATGACACGGATTTTTTCGGTGTCATAATCGAATTTTAACAGGATATCAAGTAACTCTTGTTCGTCGCCAACGAGCGAAACAGACAGTCCGAATTCTCGTACTGCCAGTACCGCGCCCTCGACGATACCTTCAGGGCCGTAATCTCCGCTCATCGCGTCCACGGCGACCCACATGACGGTTAGTTATCTTCGGTCGTTTTTTTAACTTTTTGAGCGACTACGAGTTTACCCTTATAAAAACCGCAATAAGGGCATACACGGTGGGACAGAACAAATGATCCACAATTGGAACACGGGTTTAAGTTAGGTTTGCCAATCGCGTGATGGGCTCTTTTTGTTCTAACTTTCGATTTTGATTTACGTCTCTTTGGGACTGCCATGGCTATCCTCTATGGAATTATAACTGGTTTTTACTATGTTTTGGAAAACCGATGTGAAAACAATATTTTAATTTTCTAGGCTGTCGATAAGAGACCGTAATTCGGCGTGTTTGTGATAAAAAGAAGAGCGATTGCTGACCAAACGGGCTGTACTATACAAGATCGACTCAAATTCTTTGAGTCCGTTGGCTTTTAACGTTCCGCCAGTGGAAACGAGATCCACGATACAGTCGGAAAGTCCTACAATCGGCGCAAGCTCAATCGAACCATAAAGTTTGATGATTTCGCAAGAAATGCCTTTGGAAAAAAAATATTCGCGAGTGAGGTTCGGGTATTTGGTCGCAACGCGCACTTTGGAGCGTTTTGCGTAGAGGTCAAAGTCGGGGAAGGAGGCAAGAGAAAGCCGACAAGCACCGAGTTTCAAATCCACAGGAGCGATGAGGTCAAATCCCCCTTCTCTCAGGATGTCCCAACCTACAATTCCAACATCGGCAGCAGCTTCTTCTACATACGTACAGACATCTTGGGATCTTACAAATAGTAAACGAAGTCGTTTGTCTTCGGAGACATAGGTGAGTTCTTTAGAACCCTCAGATGGCAAATTTTTTAGCCATCCTTTGGATTGCAAAAGAAGTGCGGTTTCTTCGGCAAGCCTACCTTTCGGAAGAGCCAAAGTTAACATAGGTTAGTTTTTCCCGAGTTTAAGTAGTAAGTAACTAGCGAGGAGTTTTACATCTTCTCCAGACTCTGCTCCATCCAGTTTCACTGCTTTTTCTAAGAATTGTTTTGCAGCCTGTTTGTCGCCACTGAGGTAAGACAATCGACCTGCTTGGTAATAAGACCAGGCTTTGAACCCATTGAGCTCACGAGCAGGTTCTATTACAGTTGCCGCAATCTTATAATTTTCTAAAGACTTAGCATTGTTTTTTTCACGTTCTCGGTAGTTACCAGCGATGTAAAAATAAAGCGCTTTGATTTCTTTTGGAGTGTCAATTTTTTTAGCCGCATCTTCTAAGTAAGAAGCCGCTTTTCCAAATTCACCTTTTTCTGCATATAGTTTGGAAAGATCTTTCCAAACTCGAAGTTCCATTCTACCAGTGCTTTGGTTTTGTAAAAACACTTCCAAACTTTGAATTTGTGCATCCAAACCAACGTTTGCTTTTTGGTGAGTGAGTTTAAGATCCTCTAAGGTAACCGTCTCTTTTTCAAACAGATATTGTCTGTATTCAAAAAAACCAATCACTGCAGCTAACAGAACAATTGCGGAAGTTAGAGTAATGAATACTGATTTCCGATTTTTTGCTAGAAAATGAGTGAACTTTAAAAAAACGAGTTCCGCTTTGGAACCTTCAAAGTCAGCGAACTCATCCTTCTCGATGAGTTCGGCTTGTTTTTTTTGTTCGATGATGTTCTTTTTATGAAACTTATCCATGGACCTATCGGTTTTGGTTTAAATTCATAAAAGATCCGATGGATTCACGTGAAGGCTGGTTGTCTTCCTTCATGTATTTTGCCATCTCTTCTCTTTCAACAGCTTTATCAAAGTCTTTGATCGAGAGGGAGATCTTTTTGTTGTTAGGTTCAATTTTCACCACAACAGTGCGAACAGAATCACCAACTTTGTATAGATCTTCTAACTTGATGTTTCGGCCATCTGGGATTTCAGAAATGTGAACAAGACCTTCGTAACCAGGTTCTACTTCCACAAACACTCCAAAACTAACGATGGATTTCACACGACCTTCTACAAGAGTACCCGGTGGGTATTTTTTGCGAAGTGCTTCGTAAGGGTGTTCAGAAAGTTGTTTTAATCCACAGCTAATGCGTTGTGCATCTAAGTTCACATCTAGGATTTTGTATTGAACCGATTGGCCTTTTTTAAGGAGGTTTAATGGATTCTTTTCTTTTTCATCCCAAGTGATATCAGAGATATGAATGAGTCCTTCGATTCCACTTTCTACTTCTACGAAAGCACCGTATTTTGTGATCCCAGTGATTTTACCTTCGAGAACATTTCCCGCACGGACGTTTGCAGAAAGAGCTTCCCATGGGTTAGGTAAAAGTTGTTTGAGTCCGAGAGACAAACGTCTTGCTTCGAAATCAATGTCTAAAATTTCAGAGTCAACTTCTTGGCCTTTTTTCAACACATCTTTTGGATGAGGTGGTTTTTTTGCCCAAGAAAGTTCCGTTGTATGGATGAGTCCTTCCAATCCTTCTTTGAGTTCTACGAAAGCGCCGAAGTTGGTAAGGGAAGTAACGATTCCTCGAACCACCATTCCTTTTTCGAGTTCTTTCTTTGCCCAAGCCCAAGGATCTTCATACAACTGTTTGATGCCAAGGGAGAGTTTGTTATTCTCTTTATCAACTTCGAGGACAACCACTTCGACTTCCGCGCCGATGTTGAAGTATTGTTTGAAAGGAGCAAATTTTTTATAAGAAATATCGTTTTGGCGGAGGAGACCTACTACATCATACACAGAAAGGAAAACACCAAAGTTGGCAATTTTTACAACCTTTCCTGTGACTTTGTCTCCGACTTTGACTTTGCCAAGGAGTTCTTCCCACTTTTCGCCGTTGATTTCGTCGAGGAGGGTTTTACGAGACACCACACCAGTTCTCGTTTTTTCATTGAGTTCGATGATTTTGAATGAAAACTCTTTTCCACCTTCCGTGGATTCTTTAAATCGAACACCTACATGAGATGCTGGTAGGAATAATTGGATTCCTTCGCTCTCAACTAAGTAACCTTTGTTTTTCACTTCTCCGACAATTTTGCCAGAGAGAGGGTAGCCGTTTTGGCTTGCATCTTTGATGGTTTCCCAACCAACTCTTTGGTCCGCTTCTTTTTTGGAGAGGACACAATACCCGTCGACCCGCTTTTTGATGATCGCACTGACTTTCTCGCCACGTTTTGGCGTTTCAGAGAAGTCTTCACGAGAAACACGAGCTTCTAATTTTTCTCCAATATCAAGGAAAACAGTGTCACCGATGACATCAACTACGGTCCCTTCAATCAGGGTGCCTTTTCCTGCGGAGTTCTCTTGTTCTTGTGCTTGTGACTGCGATTCCCACTTCTCTAATAATTCGCCGAAGGAAGTGGTCTCATTTTTGGGGGAGGATGGGTTGGTTGAATTCAATGGTTACCAGGATACAAAACTTAGATTTGCCCAGAGGGTGAAACCTTGGACAGGATAGTATTTAGGACAGTTTCTGTGTTGAGGGTGCTCGTGTCAATCAGGATTGCGTCGGGAGCTTGTTTCAGCGGAGCCACAGTACGGCCGGTGTCACTTTCATCCCGAGCCACAATCTCTTCTTTGATGTGGTTTAGATCGGCTTTGAAGCCTTTGGCAACTAATTCATCATATCGGCGTTTGGCTCGGACTTCCACAGAGGCAGTGAGAAAAAATTTATATTTTGATTTGGGGAAGACTTCGGTTCCAATGTCTCTGCCATCCATCACCAATTTATGGGTTTTGGCAAATTCCCGGATGTGTCGGTTTAGGATTTCTCGGAACGCACGCCTCGGGGCAATGTAGCGGATTTTTTTTGTGATTTCAGGATCACGGATTTCGTGGCTGATATCCCTCTCTCCGAGAAACATCAAGTTTTCCCCTTGGGCAGAAAGTTCACAGTGTACGGGAATTTTTGCCACAGAAAACCCGAATTCCGTTTCATCCCTTTCCAGGAGGGTGGCATCGGCTAATTTTTCGGTGAAAAAAGGGAATTTGGACTCATCTTCTTTTGTTTCTTTGAATTTTTCCCATAGGGCAAAGGTAAGCGCCCGATAAAAAGCACCAGAATCCAAATAATGGTAACCCAATTGGGTGGCGATCATTCTGGCGAGGGTACTTTTCCCAGATCCTGCTGGTCCATCAATGGCAATGACGTCTTCAATTGATAACAAACTCATAATTAGAGTACAAAGAATACGAGAGGATTTGATTTCGTCGAGAGGAATTCTCTCTTGCAAAGGTAGACTAACGGAGCCTAGATGTTAGAATTTGCGTACTTTTTTCGTCGTACGAAAGGATGGGATTGGAGTGTCCGTGCAGAAAGAAAATCACCAGTTAGATCCAAACCGAATTGTAAACTTCGAACGTTTCCGAAGTCGAATTCTGGAAAAACTCGTGAAGAATTCACCCCTACCCGAACTTTTGCATGATATTGTGATAGGGATTGAGGCACTCAATCCATCGATGATTTGCTCCATCGTTCTCATCGAAGATGCAAAAATTAAAATTGGTGCCGCAAACTCACTTCCAAAATCATTTAACGAAGCCATAGAAGGGATTCCGATAGGACCGAATGTAGGATCTTGTGGCACAGCTGCCTATACAGGAAAACGAGTCATTGTGGAAGACATAGACACAAGTCCACTTTGGAAGGATTACAAAGAAATCGCACTCGGTGTGGGACTCTTGTCGTGTTGGTCGGAACCCATCCGCTCCCATATGGACACGGTGATCGGAACCTTTGCGATCTATCAAAAATCCATCGCAAGCCCGACAGACTACGATATCTTCATCATTTCAGAAACAGCTGGGCTAGTCAGCATTGCCATCGAAAAATCAATCACGTCTTCCAAACTTACAGAAAGTGAAAAAAGGTTTCGTGATTTTTTTGAAAAGAACTCATCCGTCATCCTTATCATTGAACCCGTATCAGGTGATATATACGATGCAAATGAATCGGCAGTTTTGTTTTATGGATACCCTCACACAAAACTCACAAAAATGAATATTGATGATATCAATATTATGAATTCCGATGACCTAAAAAAAGAGAGAATGTTGGCATTAACGGAAGGAAAAAGTTTTTTTATCTTCTCCCACCAATTGGCGAATGGTGAAATCAAACAAGTGGAAGTGTATTCCACTCCAATTGAAACCCAAAAACGTACCCTTTTGTTTTCCATCATTCATGATGTGACAGAAAGAAACATTGCAGAAGAAAAAGTGAAGTCACTTTTATTAGAAAAAGAAATGATTTTACGAGAGGTACATCACCGAATCAAAAACAACATGTCGATCTTAAACAATCTTTTGGAACAACAGGCAAGATCTCACCAAAACGAAGAAATTCGAAATTCGTTACATGAAGCAACCAGTCGTATCAAAACCATGTCTGTTTTATATGATAAATTATACTTAGGTAGAACCATCGAAGATTTACCATTAAACGAATATCTAGAGCCATTGACTAAAGAAATTATTTCTTTATTCCCCTACCCTGTCCAATTGTCCTTTGATGTTCCAAACATACGTTTAAGTTCAGAACAACTACAAGCCATTGGGATCATCACCAATGAACTCTTGACCAATAGTTTGAAGTATGGACGAGAGGAAGCGAAAGATTTAGAAATTCAAATCAAAGTTTGGAAGGAAGATCCGCTATTTTTTCTTCTCATTCGAGACAATGGAACTGGATTTACCCTCGACCCGAAAAACGCAGACCATCTAGGATTCGGTCTTACTTTGGTGAGAATGTTAACCAAACAAATCAAAGCTGACCTTACCTTCAATGGCGAACAAGGTGCTGAGTATCGATTTAAAATCCCAATCCAAAACGTTACATAGACTTTAAAATCTCAAAAAAGCCAGGGAAACTCGTATCCACCCAACTTGTGTCATCAAAAGTAAGTGAAACACCAGAAAGTTTAGATAGAATGGCAAAACTCATGGCAATGCGATGGTCCATAAAGGTTTCAATTTTTGTTGGCTCAATCGACTGTATTTCACCAAACTCATAACCATCCTTCGTTTCCTTTACCTTCACGCTCAACTTTTCCAAATTGGAAACCATAGAATGAATCCGATCTGATTCTTTTGCTCTCAGTTCTTCCGCATGAGAAATCTGGAATCCACCTTCGGAAAAAAGACCCGCAATCGTTAGAATGGGAATTTCATCGATGATGGAAGGAATCAAGTCTTCGGTGATGACAGTCCGTTTGAGTTTAGATGGATACACTAATAAATCACCTATCTCTTCACCACATTCCACACGTTTGGCGACGATTTCGATTTTACCACCCATGTTTTGTAAGACAGTCAGGATTCCAATTCGAGAAGGATTCAGTCCAATATTTTTGATGAGGAGTGGCTCACTTCCCCCAACACAGAGTCCAAATACGATGTAAAACGCAGCACTGGAGATATCACCGGGAATTACATATTTGGTGCCTTCAAACTGATACGGAGGTTTTACAGTAAAATGAACAGGAGAGTGATGGACAATGTTTCCACCAAGGAAACGAATCATATTTTCTGTATGGTCTCTTGAAACTTCGGATTCCTTATAATCGATGGAGATATCCGACGCAAGGGCAGCGAGCACTAGAGCACTTTTGATTTGTGCCGAGGCAATGGGACTCTCGTATGAATAGTCTTTTAATTGTTTTCCTTGGATACGAAGTGGTGCTCTGTCGTTTCCTTCTACAGATACAATGTCTGCTCCCATTTCTCGCAAGGGGTTCATGATTCTAGCCATGGGTCGTTTGCAAAGGGAGGCATCACCTGTCAATGTTGCCTGAATTTGCGGGAGTCCGGAAAGTAAACCTGCAGAGAGACGGATCCCAGTCCCCGCATTTCCAAAATCCAAAACAGTCTTCGGAGAGGTCAGATTTTTTTTACCTGGGCTCACAACCTGGAAACTCCCCTTCCCCATTGGAGTGACAGAGAGTCCCATCGAAACAAAACATTGCAGAGTGTGCAAAGGGTCTTCCCCTTCCAAAAAACCATGGATTTCGGATTTTCCATGCGAGAGAGCACAAAAAAGGACAGACCTATGGGAGATGGACTTATCCCCGGGGACATAAATTTCTTTTTTCGCATTTAATTTGATTTGTGGCTGCAACATGTTGTATTTTTCTAAAAAGTATTTTGCAATTTGGCGCTTCTTTATTAGCGTTTGTCGGAAACCTAAGTTTCCTTTACGAACAACCAAATGCCTCTAGATACCAGTAAAAATAACCAAAAGATCCCAGTCAATCCAGGTGAAGTCCTTTTCATTGGAGGTAAAGCCTCAACGTCTATGAATATCCTCCACGAAGGTTCGGTTCGCGTAGAGACCACTTTAGGAGACACAAGCATTGTCCTTTACAGTTTGGAAGGGGCAAACTTGACTCCAGGCATCTTTGCCCTTCTCGAAGGAACTCCGTATCCATACACCATTCGAGCCAAAACGTCCTGCGTTGTCTCAACGTATGTGATGAACCAACCTAATGCAAAAAAAACTCTTACGACGAAAGTATCCGTTGGTGTGATGGCGGTTCGAACCTTACTGAAAGAAATTGGTGAACTTTACAAACGGGTTCTTTCGATCAAAGGACTTGCTTCTAAATTTGAACAAACTATGGACAACTTAGGAGCAGTTTATTATATTTTAAATCCATCCATTTTTTCTGATGTAACTCCAGGTGGAGTGATCACTCGTGACGAAAACATCATCGATCCTGTGATGAAACTCATCCGCAACAATTTAGCAGGATACCAAGAACATGGTGGAATTTTACCAGACAAACCAACGATCAACTTTTTAGAAGAAGACCATGGTGAATTTTTTGAAAGGGATTATAGTGAAAGCATCGAATGGAATGATGCTGAATTTCATTTCATTAGAAAAATTCTTTCGGTAAATCCAAAAATTTCACAAGCACTCTTTGAAGCAGATCCAAGCCTTTTACAAAGTGCCGCCGAAAGTTACGTAAAAACATACCGTGAACTATTTGAGTTACTCAGCAAAGAGACGTATGAGTTATCGGAAATGATGAATACAATGTTTGTTGGAGAAAATGCTCTAATGGAGAAGTTTAACCTCACCTTAGATCTTTTTAATACAGGATACTCAACGATTCCATCAACAGTCTTACTTCCCATCACCGAGTGGGCTTTAAAAAAATCAAAATCATTACTAGAAGAATACAAACAAATCTTTGGAACAACGTATGCATCTCTTGGTAATTGTTTAGACAAGCTGGAGTCCAAACAAACAGAACTAACCGCGAAATACGGGCACGAACTAAATGCACAGAAAAACAAAGAGGAAGCCATAGCGCAAGGGAATGACCCAATTCGAGCAGGAATTGATACCAAAGCTCTCAAGGTAGAATTACTAAACTCCGCAAGCCAAATTCTAAACTATTCACAAGTAGATCCAGAAGCAGTAAAAGAGTTCTCCACGCTAATGGTCAAACTCAAGTCCTTCAAAAATCCACTGGATCCAGAACCAGACAATCGTAAGATACGAAGAACCATTGCTAAAACCTACTGGGAAGTATATAAAAAATCCTTCACAAAATGGCTTCAATCAGGGAAACA
The DNA here is from genome assembly GCF_040833955.1 of Leptospira sp. WS60.C2. Taxonomy (NCBI): domain Bacteria; kingdom Pseudomonadati; phylum Spirochaetota; class Leptospiria; order Leptospirales; family Leptospiraceae; genus Leptospira; species Leptospira milleri. The sequence continues at coordinate 2,594,067 of NZ_CP162133.1, forward strand.
GGCCCCTAAAGCCGTTGAACTCATGTTACGTTATGGTTATTTTGACGAAACATTGTTAGATGATGGTCATATCGTAGAACTTGTTGGACGGTTGTACCAACCAGGTGGAAATCCAAGTGCACCGATCCACCATGGAACTGACTGGTTAGAAAAAATTTATTCAAGAGAAGTGCCTACATCGGTAGATGAATTGGGACAAACTTTTTTTGAAAAATTGAAAATGGATCTCAAAGATTCAGGGATCAAATCAGAAAAAGACATCCCACCTGATTATGATACAGGTGAGGCTCGGCTAGCCTCTGAAATTTCGTCTATGTATGAGCCAAACGTTCGTTTGACATCGGGAAACATTGCGAGCCACTTCCCCATTCTCACAAAATACCATATCACCATCCCATTGGAAAAATGTTTTGTTTCGAAGGACGATGTGGAAAAAGCACTACAGTATATCCTGAGCATTGACTATACTGCCTTCAACCGAGAGGTGATTTACAGAAATGAAGAAATTGGAATCAAAAACGAGTTCATCCAAAGGTCTATCATCCCTGATTTTATCTTAGTTCCTTCCATTGGTCCAAAAATCATGATGTGGCAGGACTTATCCGTGTTCCGTGGTGCAGGATCAAAAGAATCGAGAGGGAGAATTTGTATCCCACATTTTGTCACGGGTGACTTAAAAACGTTTATGTTGGAAGCAATCGCGGCTTTCCGCTGGGAACTCTGTAAAAATATACTTGGTCCAGATTGGAATAACGTGGGAATTCCTTCTATCACAGCGGATTACACAGATTATGTGCAGTTTTATAAGAAAAGTAAGGATCTTTCTCCAGAACTCAAAGAAAAAATTTCCTCCGAGTTCAAACGGTTCAGAACCGATCGTGATAAGTTTGCTTATGACTATTCGTTATGGATTCGGTATGAAGCAGAGGGTGTACAACGGGTCAACCGAGTGGTTCGCTCCATCTTTTACCGACACATTCCGTTCCACAAAAACATTCGGGAGAAAGTATCATCACAACCTGCGTATGCAGAACTCCATAACCGATTTAAGAACATTCGAACTCGCCAACACAAGGAATTCGAAAACAAATACAAAAAGTACATGGATGCGAGTGGAAACTTACCAAAAGAACTGTATGAGAATCTAACTTTTTACGAAGTGTAATCGAAGATTACACTTCTTCTACAAAGTAAGGTCTAGTGTATTCGCGAACGATCTCGACGACAAAACGTCCCCAAGATTTAGGATCTTCTTGGGAGATGTTGACCTGTTTGATTTTTGGAAAATAAGCGGTTGGTTTGAAAACGGAATGAGTGAGCTCTAACGCTCGCAAGTAATTGTCCAATCGTTTCACTTTAACAAAATTGATGATTTCCGTTTGGATTTTTTCTTTGGGAAGGTATCCCACAATGATCATTCGAGGGAACAAGTTTTTCTTGAGAAGGCCGATGAAGTCCTCAAAACTATCAACACGGTCGATAAAACCTTCGTAAGCACCACCACCCAAGTTCATAATTTGCGTCACAATGTCCATGGAAAACGATACGCCTTCCATGGTGGACATGTCGGAAATGATCACAAGACCTTCATCAGGTTGGAAGACCTTAAACATATCAACGCCCTTAAAATGACGACGGAGGAGTTTTGCTGCCGAAACATCAATCTCCTGTGCTTTTGCCAGTAACACCTTGCCTTGTGGGTCCAAAATCGGATCACGAGTGATGAGATACCGTTTTTTCACGGCATTTTGGTTCATGACTCGAAAGGCCTTTACTTTTTCCTCAATTTCATCTAAAGTAGAATAACCTATTTTGAGTACATTTTCCCGTTTTCTTTTGCCGATGTCTGTTTCTTCCATGAAAGCTTGGTGCCTAAATCTACGTAATGCTTATCCTATGGCAATTCTGCCATTGTATAGCATATTTTTGTCTAAGGTATAAAATGCGGTTCAAATTTTACCCAATTCTTTGCTTTACGATTGTATCAGCTTGTTCTTCGGTGGATTTCATCCCAGAGCCCGATTTTCGGCCAAATGATCACCGTTATAGGGTGCAAACTTGGCAGGAGGTAGAAATTGTCAGAGAAAGGCCCAAAAAGCTCTTTAAGATCGTCGGGGAAGTGATCATACGAAACACGGAAGATCTGGCTTGGGAGGATTATGAACCAAGGCTCAAACGTGACATGTTTGCTCGAAAAATTGACGGTGTTTGGATGACCGAAAAAAGCCAGACCACGGTAGACAACCTCTCTGTCCACACGATGGACCAAAAAGGGAGAACTACCAACTCGTACTTACAACAATCGAACCTTCCCTATTGGAAAGGGTATGCTTACCGCTATAAATAGAACTATGCCAAGAATATTTGATTCCGAAATCTATATCTCCCCGAATGACGATTGGATCTTTCGTGGGAATACCATCGACAAACTGGAAATCCTTACCTACTTTCGAAACAATCTACATGGCAACGAAAAAGGGGTCTACATTCAAAATACCTTTGGTGAACTTTCCGAACATGGTTATGTAAAAATTGATGGGTATCCCTGTCATGTTTTACACATCGAAGTAACACCAGACGAGATATTGTTCCTTACGGATGATGGTAGAAATTATCCGTTTGGTGAATTTGAAATTTATGAAACAAAAGAAGGTGGAATTCTAGGAGTTCGTTCAGTAGAAGAGAAAATCAAATACCGTTTCACTTGGAATGCAGCGAAAGAACTATCAGATATTTTGACGGAAGAAGATGGTGTTACTTATTTGGATTGGAAGGGAGTGAAAATGGAAATTCCTGTCTACGCGGGAGAGATCAAAGTGCCTCTCCCGACCGACTACACTTAATTGGAAGGAGCTTCTTCGTCAGCTTTCAGTTCACGCCAAAGTTCATTGGCTTCCGAAAAGTCTTTTTTTAAAGAAAGAGCCTTATGTAAGTATTGTAAGGATCTTTCTGGTCTGTTCCAAAGTTTGTAGAGAGTTGCTAAGTTGAAATACGAGATATGAGGCGCATCGTTTCTTTCACAACGCACTGATTTTTTTAACCAATACACTGCTTCTTTGTCATTCCCCATACGAAGTAGTAAAACACCAATTTCATTGCATGGGTTACCATATTCATGGTCTAGGCTGACTGCCTTGTAATAGGAAGCCAAAGCATCACTCCATAATCCGAGTGCGTTTTGCACAAGTCCCAAGTAAAAGTAAGCTTCCTCTGACTCTTCCAATTCCAAACTGGAACGGAGGTGGAATTCGGCACGGTCTAAATCACCGATCTTAAAATGGTCTTTTGCTAAATCTAAAGAAAGTTGGAATGAACTTGAAGACAAAGAGATCCTCACCTGTTTTCTTTCATTTTCGGAAGCCTTAAAAATCTCCTTGAAAACTTATTTTTTATTTTTGCAAGGAGGGAATTAAATCTTCGACGATTTGGGCCGCTGTCAATCGGTAGTGATCTAAAATCTGGCTTCGTTCCCCATGGTGGATTGGTTCTTGTGGGAGTGCGAATGTCTTTAAGAATTTTCCAATGAGAGAACTTGGAATTTCATTCAAAAGATAACCAGAAGCTCCTGCATGTAGGTAACTTTCATCCAAAATCACAAATTGTTTTGTTTTCTCAATCAAAGCATGAACCAAGTCTTTGTCATAAGGACGTAACCAGAAAAGATCAACGATAGAAACAGAGATGCCTTTCGTTTGTAACGCTTCGGCAATTTGTTTTGCAATCGGTAACATAAAACCAACAGAAAGAATGAGTAAGTCTTCACCTTCTCTCACAAGTCTTGCTTTTCCTTTTTGGATCAAGTTTGGGGTTTCAAATTGTAACTCTCGCAAATCCCCATTGTCTTTTGGAAAACGAATCGCAATGGGATGTTCTGTGTAGTCTTTCATAAAGTGAAGGCTATCGATGATATCTTGTGCGGAACTGGGAACCATAATGTCCATGTTTGGTAGACCCGCTAAGTATCCAAGATCTGACAAACCTTGGTGAGTTTCTCCGTCAGGCCCTACGATGCCAGCACGATCGATGACAAAACGGACGGGTAGGTTCATGAGAGATACATCTTCCACCAATTGGTCCATAGCTCTTGTCAAAAACGTAGAATAAATGCACATAAAAGGAATCGCACCACCATTTGTCATAGCTCCTGCAAAGGCAACGGAATGTTGTTCTGCAATTCCCACATCAAATGTATGCGTAGGATACGTCTCATGGTAATCACGAAGACCTGATCCTTCAATCATGGCGGGTGTGATAACTGCAATGCGTTTGTCTTTGTTGGTTAAGTCGATGAGCGTTTTTCCAACAATTTTAGAGAGTCCAATTTTATTGGCATCTGCAGATGCCATTTTACCCGATTCTTTGTTAAACGGTGTGACACCATGGTATTTGATTGGATCCGCTTCCGCAGGTTTGTATCCTTTTCCTTTTTGTGTGAGGACATGGAGAAGGACTGGGCCCTGGATTTTGGATACATTTTGTAACATTTGCACCACACGGTTTACATCATGACCATCAATAGGACCAAAATAGGTAAACCCAAGGTCTTCAAATAGCCCACCAGGTCGCATCATAAAATGTTTAAAGGATGTCTCCATATTATGAGCTAATGCCTGCAAGGCGGGCCCAATCAAAGGAATCCATTTTAGAAAACTATAAAATGCGGTTTTCCCCCGGTTGTAAATCTGAGAGGAAATGATTCGATTGAGATAATTCGAAATGGAACCTACGTTTTTGGAAATGGACATATAGTTGTCATTTAAGATGACAAGCATATTTGGTTTGATATGACCACCATGGTTCATGGCTTCCAGAGCCATTCCTGTGGCGATGGAGGCATCACCAATCACAGCCGCTACTTTATAGGATTCTCCCATCAGGTCTCTTGCGCAAGCTTCCCCTAAGGCTTGGGAAATAGACGTTCCCGCATGGCCAGTGTTGTACAAATCATATTCTGATTCTTCGCGTTTGGGAAATCCAGAGAGCCCTAACCATTTGCGCACAGTAGGAAGTTCTTTTTTTCGGCCTGTTAGGATTTTATGTGGGTAGGTTTGGTGACCAACATCCCAAATGATTTTGTCTTTGGGAGTATGAAAAACGTAGTGGAGAGCAACCGTGAGCTCCACGACCCCAAGATTACTTGCAAAATGCCCTCCCACATCGGAGAGGGTATCAATGATGTATTCCCTGACATCGTGACAGACGGCAGGGAGATCCGCTTCCTTTACGTTTCTAAGGTCTTCCGGGAAATTGATTTTGTCGAGATATGGATACGATGGCATTGAAACTTCATGTTGCCGCCTTTTGGAGAGGCCGCTTCATTTTCTCCATATCTTCTGGGTTTGTGATTCCAAGCAATTCGTAAATCCGAACAGGTTGGGTTTTTCCTTTTACTCGCACTAAATCTAGCTCTCGTGTCACCACTCGGTCTTTCACTTTTTCGTATGTATACTCCGAGATGATGATATTTGTGGTGTACATTTTGTTGGATCCTTCCAAACGGGATCCCAAATTGATGGTGTCCCCCATACAAGTATATTCCATCCTGTGAGAAGATCCCATGTTTCCCACAACGGCAGGACCAGAGTTAAGACCACAACCTATGTCTATGACAGGTACATGTCTTTCTGCCCATTTTTGTTGTAGAACTTTTAAATGATCTAATTGTGCGAGAGCCGCAACACAGGCATAATAAGCGTGGTCTTCCAGAGGAACTGGTGCTCCCCAGAATGCCATGATGGCATCGCCCATGTATTTATCAATGGTTCCCTTGTATTCAATGATGATGTCTGTCATGGCAGACAAGTATTCATTGAGAAGCTTTACCAAATCTTCTGGTCCCAATTGTTCTGAGATCGTTGTAAATCCACGAACGTCGGAGAAAAAGATCGTGATTTCTCGTTTGGACCCACCCAGTGCAAGATTATCCGGGTGTTTAAGGAGTTCATCCACAACGTCTTTCGATACGAATTTGGAGAAGGTTTGACGAATGTATTTAACGTTTTCTTCTTCCGTTAAAATCCTAAACCCAATGATCGCCACAAAAACGACAATTTGTTCGATCGTTACCGAAGGTAACACTGTGATCAGATTGAAAGCTTGGAAAATATAGAGCGCAGCTACCACATAAAGTAACAACTGCGTTAACATGATCGCAAATCCAATGTGAGTTTTCACTCGAGGTTGTAAAAATCCAATCATCACACCAAGTCCTACATAAATGAGAAAAATTCCCCAATTAGGAACTGTGGATAAAAAGTCCTGATTTAAAATCGTGTTCACTGCATGAGCGTGGTGCTCGATTCCCGACATATCACCAAACGGAGATAAGTGGGAGTCTTTAGAAGCTCCACGACCTGTTGCGTAATACATCGCGACTAGGAAAATTTTGTTATTGATTTGGTTCGCTTCGAGTAATTCAGCATCCCAATCATTGGTAACTTCAAAAATTTCATTCTGTTTGAAAGAATATCGTCCACCAACAAAGTTAATTTCCATTTGGCCTTCCCAATCAATAGGGATGACTACTTCTCTATTTTCATTAGGGACGTGCATGACATCACGTTCTTCAAATTTACGTTCTTTGATATTAAACTCACGTATGATCTTCTTAGGGATATTTTTGAGTTTTACATAATGTCCCATTTTGACTTCGACATCTTTTTGTACATTGATCCCATAATATTGGCAAACAATGAGTAAGTCGATGGAAGGAAAGTATTCAGTTTCTCTATCGCGACCAGAGTTGTATACTTTTACCACGAGTGGCATCTTACGGTTGAGACCAGATTCGTCTTTTTTTACGTTCGCAAAACCAAGACCAGCTGATAGTTCGCCGATTGGTTCGATCGGAGGTTGCGGAAATTTAACCCAGGAGATCCCATTATCATTTTCATCAATTACATTTGTTAATTGAAATTTTCTTAAGATATCAATCCGTTTTTCTAAATTAAGTACGGCTTCTTTTGACTCAGCACTGACTTCCATAGGGTAGTCAAAGAGAACATTGCGATTTTTTTGCAATGCATTGACCATTTCTTCGGTCTGACCTGGTTTGTAATCTACGAAGAAAATATCGAACATCAGAATGTTGTTCGAATCCTTAAACGTTTCAATGATGTCAGCATAATAACTCCAAGGGAGAGGCCAAGTTCCTTGTAATTTTTCGAGAGACTCCGTTGTGATACCTATGATATTGATATCCTTTCGAGCTTTCGCAGGTGGGTTGTATTGGATGTATTCAATACGACCGGTATCTCCTTCACTTTCTGTTTTGGTGTTAGAACCACGCAGAAATTGGAATCGAAATGAAATCGAATTTTCTTCCAACTCTTTCAATGGTTGGAATGTGTTTACCATCGTATACATAAAGATAGCGATGACATAAGATAACCAGATGGCACCTGACCTCTGTTTGTCTTTGGAAACTTTTTCAATGATTTTGTATACAAAGTAGGAAGAAGTGAGAAGCAATAGCATCCCACCAACCAGGAAGGAATATTCATATACCCATCCTGTCATGACAACAGATACGATCACACCAAGTGACCCAAGGGATGCAACGGCAACGCTCAGGTAATCCAAAATCGAGAGCGATTTTGATTCTTTGTCGGACATAGAGCCTCTTTATTCGTTTAGGAATTTCCGACCATTTTCTCGGATTTTTTAAAGAGACTCAAATGTTTTTGAGTGAATCTGAAAAAAAATTTAGGGAATAGAAGCCCTTATCTTTGCGATATATTCTGCCAAGGTTTGTTTGGCTTTTGGAAAGTCCTGGCCATTTTCTTCGATGATCCTTTGGATTGCCGAACCAATGATGATTCCGTCAGCATACCCTGAAATTTGACTAGCTTGTTCAGGAGTGGAAATTCCAAATCCCGCACAAATCGGCAATTGAATGGTGTCCTTGAGAAAACGAATCCTTTCTTTCAAATCAACAGAAAACTCTCGCCTTTCCCCGGTGACTCCAAAGGAAGTAACATAGTAGATAAATCCGGTGGAAGTGCGCTTCAAGGCCTCGATCCGCTTTTTCGTAGACGCTGGGGTAACCAGATGGATGAGATCCATGTCTCTCTTACGCAATTCTTGAAAAAGAGTTTCGCTTTCTTTGGTATCAAAAGGTAGGTCTGGGATCACAAGACCAACAACACCCGCCTCTTTTGCCCGATCTAAAAAAGAATGAATTCCACAGTGATAAATTGGGTTAAAGTATGTTAGATAAACCAGGGGGGTTTCTTTTTTATGATGATGGATTTCTTTTGTGACTCGAAAGATTTCATCGAAAGAAAATTGGTTTTTTAAAGAACGCGCGACAGCCCTCTGGATCACTGGTCCGTCAGCTACGGGATCTGAAAATGGAATGCCGAGTTCTAAGATATCTGCGCCATGATCTAAAATCGTTTTTCCAAACTCAATCGAATCATTGTAGTTTGGGTCACCCAAAGTAAAATAAGGAATAAATGCGGATTTGATTCTTCCGCTTTCAAAAAGGTCTTTTATTTTGCTCATTTACTTCTTTCACCCAACAAACGTAGAACTTCAGTTACATCTTTATCACCTCGACCGGAGAGACAAATGATCAGATCTTTCTTCTTTCCTAAATCTTTTGCAACATCGCGGGCCACATGGAATGCATGCGCAGTCTCTAGAGCCGGAATGATTCCTTCTATCCGACTCACTTCCAAAAAACAATCTAATGCTTGTTCATCGGTTACCATTCGATAGTCAACTCTTTTGGTCTGCGATAGAAATGCATGTTCTGGACCTACTCCAGGGTAATCAAGACCTGCAGAAACAGAATGTGCCGGAACAATTTGACCACCTTCATCTTGGATGATGAGAGTTTTTGTTCCATGCAAAAAACCTGTTTTACCATAGGTTAAGGTGGCAGAATGTTCACCAGGTTTTGGTCCAAGGCCACCAGCCTCTGCACCGTAAATAGCAACATGTTTATCTTTCAAAAATGCATGGAACATTCCAATGGCATTGGATCCTCCGCCAACGCAAGCAACGATTGCATGTGGAAGTTTATGATTTTGTTTTTTGAACTGGGATCTAGCTTCTTTTCCAATCACAGATTGTAAATCCCGAACGATGGTTGGGAAAGGATGAGGACCAATCGCAGAGCCAACAATATAATGAGTAGTTGATACATTCAAAGCCCAATCTCGCATCGCTTCACTGGTTGCTTCTTTAAGCGTGGCTTCTCCAGCAGTCACAGGTAAAATTTTGGCACCTAACATCTCTATCTTTTTGGCATTGAGATTTTGTCTTTGTACATCCACTGCACCCATATAAACGACAGTTTCCATTCCAAACATGGCACCAACAGTGGCAGTCGCAAGACCGTGTTGACCAGCTCCAGTTTCAGCAATGATTCTTTTTTTACCCATGAACTTTGCGATTAACGCTTGTCCAATGGCATTATTGATCTTATGAGCACCTGTATGATTTAAATCCTCACGTTTTAGCCAGATACGTGCACCTCCCCAGTGTTTGGTGAGACGTTCTGCAAACGTCAAAGGGCTAGGCCTTCCGACATAGTTCTGTAGGTAAAAATCCAATTCTTTTTTGAATTTTTTACTTTTCTTTAACTTTTGATAGGTGGATTCTAGCTCTTCAAGAGCTTCCGTCAGAATTTCAGGTGCGTATCTGCCACCAAATTCGCCAAAATATCCAGGTTGGTTTTTGCCCATATGTCCCAAGATAGAGGGATAGGTGGAAATGAAAACTGCTTCTTTTGGGGGAGATGGGGGATTTTTTTGGTAGAGATCCCCGCCCAATTCGAACTGGGTGGGGTGATCCACCCGCCACCCAATGACCTCTATTTATCACAGAGGCCGATTTTCATCCAGAATATCCTTATATCATCAGAAAAATTCTCGGGAAAAGTTCATGTTCCCGCAATACTTACGTCCTTTTGGATGGCTTCTTCTAACTTTGCGATTTTTTCCTGTAAGGTCTTCACTAGATCATCGTTTGTCGAATAAGAAATGGTCTCTTCCACCATGGACTTACGATCCAGAATTGTGATCTCATTTTTTTCCAAAAAGCCTTTTCCTAAAGTGATTCGGATAGGGAATCCGATGAGTTCCGAGTCTTTAAATTTGAACCCAGGACCAAGATCACGATCGTCCCACAACACTTCAATTCCAGCGGCGACAAGAGCCTTGTAGATGGATTCAATTTTTGCTATGTCTTCCGGATTTTTGGCAATACTCACCAAACAAACAGTAAACGGTGCGATGGAGACAGGCCAAAAAATCCCTTTCTCATCATTACATTGTTCGATGACGGTTGCCATACATCGGTTCACACCAATCCCATAACAACCCATGGTTGTGGTAGTAGCCTTTCCTTTGTCATTGAGAACGGTAATATCAAATGCTTTGGAATACTTTTGGCCTAGTTTAAAAATATGACCTACTTCAATCCCCTTCTCTGCCGTTAAGCCAGTTCCGCAGGAAGGACAAGGGTCACCTACTTTTGCTTGGGAGACATCGATCTTAGTCACTTCCTCCTCTTTGAAAAAAGAGGAGAGTTGAACGCCTGCTATATGGTGATCAATTTCATTTGCACCAGCAATATAGGCAAAATTCCAATCCAGTAAGGCATCGATGTAAATTTTAAGTGATTCTGATTTTGGAAACCCTGGTCCAATAAATCCAGGAACAAAGCCTAGTTTTTCCATCTCAGCTGGGCCCATCGGTCTTAGTTCATTACAACCTAAATTGTTTTTTAATTTATTTTCGTTTAGTTCGCGATCCCCTTCTAAAAAAACGAGGACATATTGCCCATCGGCAACAAGTGCAACTGCTTTCAATAGGTTCTCTTCTTTTGTGTTTAAAAACTCTGCGACTTCTGTGATGGATTTTTTTGCAGGAGTATGAAGTTTTCCATTACCACTGAACGCTTGTTTGGTTGTATTTTTTTTGGCGATGACAGGAGTTTTTTCAATATTCCCTGAATAATGGCAAGACGGACAAATTGTGAGTGTTTCTTCTCCAATCGGTGAAACGACCATAAATTCTTCCGAGGCAGAACCACCCATATTCCCTGAGTCCGCTTGCACAGGAATTGTGGAAAGTCCCATGCCTGCAAAAATCCTACGATAGGTTTTACGCATCGTTTGATACGTTTTGTCCAAGGATTCATCATCTAAATGAAACGAATATGCATCTTTCATTGTAAATTCACGAGAGCGGATGACACCAAACCGAGGGCGGATTTCATCTCGGAACTTTGTGTGAATTTGGTATACATTGATCGGAAGGTCTTTATAAGAACGAACCATCGGTTTCACGAGCACACAAAATGATTCTTCATGTGTGGGACCAAGACAACTTTCGTTGTCGTGGCGGTCTTTCAGACGAAACATCTCTTTCCCCATTTTGTCCCAACGACCTGATTCTTTCCAAATTTCACTCGGTGTTAGAATCGGAAGTTGGAATTCCAAAGCACCTGCGGCATCCATTTCTTTTCTCACAATGCCTTCAATCTTACGAAGCACACGTAACCCAAGTGGTAAATAGGAGTATAGACCTGCTGCAGACTTACGGATAAGGCCTGCACGCATCATCAATTTATGAGAGGCTACCACTGCATCTTGTGGGTCTTCTTTCGCAGTTGGAATTAAATAGGAACTAGCTTTCATTTCATTTTTCTCTTTTTGATTAACAATCTAACAATACAAAGTTTGGTTTTAAAAAATACGCATCACATCATTAAAGGAAACATAAAGCCCAAGTCCAATGAGAAAGAAAAATCCCAACCGAAAGATCGCTTCAATTGCCTTTCTTGGAAGTGGTCTACCTGTGATCGCTTCATAAGCATAGAGTACAATGTGTCCACCGTCAGCCATGGGAATGGGGAGTAAGTTCATCACCATCAGAGCTAATGAAATTTTAGCAACAAAGTCAAGATAGGTGACCCATCCGTATTCCAAACTAATCCCAGCAATCTGAACAATTCCAATAGGGCCAGATAGATTTTCTTTTGGAGACAATAACCCAGAAAACAACATGCCGATTCCTTTTAAGGTAGTGGAAACATTTTCATACACTTTGTTAGCGGCACCAACAAGGGAGGAATAAACAGTGGATTCTTTTTGTAATTTCTCTGCTTCAAATTTCATCGAAGCACGAAAGCCAAGAAGACCAATCGGTTTCAAATTGACATCAGCAGAGTATTTCATATTGCCGATCCAAATTTCTTTTTTTCCACCATTCGATTTTAGATACGTGGTTAAGGCATCCGCTGTTTCAAACGTTTGGTTTTGGATTTTTAAATTCGAAAGACGATTTTCGATTTCCGCATCGTAACTATCCAATCGAAAATAAGGAATTCCTAATTCAGGGAATTTTGGATGTTCGATGTTCCAAAATTCAAATACATTGGCACCTAACACAGGGATTTGTATGGTTACTTTTTCTGTTGCCCAAGGGGTAAGAAGTGGATAGGTTTTACGTTCCACTTCAACAGGAATGGTTTTTCCTTGGTGTTTTCCAAGTTCTGTTTGTAACTCAGGAACGGTATGAACATCCACACCCGCCACAGTTAAAATCATATCTCCATCTTTCAAAAAAGAGAGAGCACGTCGCCTGAGTGATTTTTCCCGTTCTGCGATTTCATGTTGTTTCAGAAGTTCTTCTGGAATTTCTTCTTTTCGTTCTTCAATTTTTTCTTGGAAGTAAACGGAAGATTTATCTTCTTTATCTAAAACATTGGCCATAAAGTGGCTGATCTGTTCCCCATAAGTAAAGGTAGCCACCACTCTTCTTTCTCCATATGGCATCACACCAATCGTAGGATGCCCACCGGCAGAATATAAATTGGGAACAATTTCGACTGTCTTAGTTTCGTTTTCCCTTTGGTAGGTGACTTGGATGGGATCACCAGAAGTTAAACTTACATTGGTAAAAATATCTTCAAAACTTTCAGTGGGTTTTCCATTGATGGATAAAATTTTGTCGCCAGTGCGAAGACCAGCGTTATAAGCTGGGCTTGATACTTTATTTGCATCTTCAATGAAAATGCGGTTGGAAGAAGGGCTGTCTCCTGAAAGTTCCAAAATAAATAACAATAAAAAACCTAACACTAGATTGGCGAATGGGCCACCAAGCACAGGCACCATACGACGAAGAGGTGGAGTCGCAAGTAAATCGCCTTGTTTTGGTTTTTTGTTTTTGCTATAATCATCACCACGAAATAAGACATACCCACCGATGGGTATGGCAGTGATTTGGTAGATGGTCTTGCCAATTCTTTTTTTCCAAATCCCTTTCCCATAACCTAACGAAAAGATACGTGCTTCCACACCCACTAATTTCCCACATAAGAGGTGCCCCAATTCATGGATAAAAATCGATACAGCTAACATGAATACAGCGCCGAGTATTAATACGATCATGTAGTCACTCCCCCTTTTAAAAATACAGATTGGATCAAATTACGTGTCTCTTTGTCTTTTTCCAAATACCCTTCGAGGGTCTCTGGAAATTCATTTTTGACCAGGTTTAAAGCAGACTCAATGAGTCTTGGAATTGTAGTAAAAGATATTTTTTCTTCTAAAAATAACGCCACAGCTTCTTCATTCGCTGCATTAAAAACACAAGGTGCCACTCCACCTGCTTTTCCTGCTTGGTAGGCAAGTGTGAGTCCAGGGTAACGTTTTGTATCGGGTGGAAAAAATTCCAAGGTTTTCCAAGTGGAAGGTTTTCGTTCTATGAGCATTTGCGGTGTTGGACTTGGATAAAATAAAGAATGGGCGATGGGATACACCATATCGGGGTGGCTTGTGTATTGCAGACAAGCGCCGTCTCTCGTTTCAATGATGCCGTGAGTGAGAGACTGCGGATGGATCACCACCTCAATCTCGTCATACGAAAACCCAAAGAGAAAATGTGCTTCAATCACTTCCAAACCTTTGTTGATCAGACCTGCCGAGTCCACAGTGATTTTCGGACCCATGGACCAAGTTGGATGGTTTAGCGCCTGTTTTACGGAAACATGTTCCAATGCTTCGATCGGGAGAGTGCGAAAACTTCCGCCCGATGCAGTGAGTGTAATCGCACGGATATTGGAACGAGTTTCCCTTTCAATGAGTTGGAACAGTGCATTGTGTTCGGAATCTACAGGCACCATTAGAGTTTTGTGTTTTGCCACCAAACGATTGATCAGTGGCCCAAAGGTAACAAGCGTTTCTTTATTGGCGATGGCAATTTTTTTACCAGCCTCAATGGCTGCAATGGTAGGAAGGACTCCCCTGGCCCCAACCACAGCAGTAACCACCACATCCACTGATGGCAATTTGACTAAGTCAATAAGAGCATGGTCTCCATACAAAATGTTTGTAGAACCAAATTTATCCCCAAACTGACCCACTAACTTGGGATCGGTGACACAAACCACTTCGGGGGAAAATTCTGAAATGAGGGTCTTCGCTGTTTCCCAATTGGAATGAACGGAAAAACTACGTAAGGAAAATTGGTCTCGGAATTGCCGAAGCACCTTCACCGTGGAAGAGCCAACAGAACCTGAAATTCCTAATACCGAGACACCTACCATATACTGCTTAGACAGATCCTTAGTCGTAAGATCAGACAGGGAATCCGAGGAAACCTTTGAATAGAAAATAATAATAAATCGCAGGCACTGTGAAAAGAAGGGCATCCGCTAGATCCAATACCCCACCATGACCTGGGATGAGACTTCCAGAATCTTTGATTTTAGCATCACGTTTCATCGCAGACTCTGCCAAGTCACCCATGACCGAAATCACAGATATCACAAAGGATAGTATGATGGTCTCCACAATTCCTACTGGCAATTTCACACCGCTAAAGTGTTCCCAAGCTACATTTAGAACTTGTGCCCCAATGACAGCCGTTAGGTTTCCGGTAACATACCCTTCCCAAGTTTTTTTCGGAGAAATCTTTAAACCTGCCGGGTGTTTTCCAAACCATCGACCACCGAAATACGCACCCGCATCACTCATAAACGTGATCACAGAAACGAGGAAGATATAGTAAGTTCCAAACGGAAGGGCAAGGAGGAGTAAAAAATGACCAATCGGGATGGCGATGTAAATGGGACCAAGAATGGTTCCACCTACGGAAAACAAAGCTCCATCTAACGGACGCTTCAGAATCTGCAATATCCAAACTGTGATGGAAAGAGCCACGAGTAAGAAAGGAACAGGGTGAAATCCTTCTCGGAAGAGTTTTGAAAGTTCCAAAACAAATCCAGGAGGTGTCACTTCAAATTGTAATCCCAAAAACTGGATGTAATACACTGTAAAAATCAAAAGAGAAAAAAGAAGGCCTGTTCCAAAAAATGGTTTCGATTCTTCGGTTTTGCAAAAGGCATACAACTCTTTCAGTCCAAGGTAGATCATCACCACACCAAAGAGAAAAAATTCGATGAAATACCATGAGCTATGGAAGATCATAAACACATAGATAAAAGACAATACAATTGCAGACAGAATACGGAGTGTCGTTTCACTCATAACAAACCACCAAATTTACGTTTTCGAGAATCAAAAAACTGAAGAGCTTCCTCAAGTGAGGTCCTTCCAAAATCCGGCCAAAGTGTACCCGTAAAATACATTTCTGCGTATGCACTTTGCCATAATAGAAAGTTAGAAATCCTTTGTTCTCCCGCAGTTCTGATCAATAAATCTACGGGTGGCAAAGGCGATGTATACAAATATTTTTCAAATTCTTTGGAGGAAATGGCTTTATCCAAAGGTTCTTTTTTGGCCTTACGTGCTGCCATCACACGCGAAAAATTACTTAAAATCTCTTCGTGTCCACCATAGTTCAAACAAAAGTTAGCTGTGAGTTTTTTATTTTTTTTAGTCACGGCCATGGCGTGGTCAATTTTGGACAAAACTGTTTTGGACAGTTTGTTCCTTGCCCCGCTATGGTGGATACGAATTCCTTTCTCGTGTATGGTATCGAGGCGAGTTTCAATAAACTCAACTAACAGACCAAAGATGGCTTGAATTTCCGTGATGGGACGTTTCCAGTTTTCTGTAGAGAAAGCATAGAGGGAGATGTTTGGGATTTTGTATTCCAAAGCCACATCCAAAAGGCGATCAATTGCATTTGCCCCTTCTCTGTGGCCTTCGGTCCTTTTTTTCCCTTGGTTTTCCGCCCACCTGCCATTTCCGTCCATTATGACAGCAATGTGGGAAGGGATGGTATTCAACTTCATAGGAAATTAAAGAGTAGTGATCTCTTTTTCTTTTTCCTTTTCTAAATCTCCCAATTTTGCAATATAAGAATCCGTAATTTTTTGGATTTTATCTTGGTGGCCTTTGAGTTCATCTTGGGACATCTCGGATTGGTGTTTTTTTAATTCATCATTGGCATCACGGCGGATATTACGTATCGCAACTTTTTTTTCTTCCGCTTTTTGTTTCACCACTTTTGCAAGCTCTTTTCGTCTTTCTCCTGTTAGTTCAGGGATATTGATACGAATGCTTGAACCGTCGTTATTTGGTGTGAGACCAAGACTTGCTGCAAAAATTGCTTTTTCAATGTCTTTTAACATTCCTTTTTCAAAAGGAGTTATGAGAATCACACGTGGCTCTGGGCAGGCAATTTTCCCAAGTTGGTTGAGTGGTGTGAGTGTACCATAGTAATCCACTCTTACATCTTCTACCATCATCGGACTTGCTTTTCCCGTCCGAATGGTTCCAAAGTCTTTTTTTAATGCATCAACTGTTTTGTCCATTTTGGACTGCATGGATTTTATAATTTCATCTACCATCTAGAATCACTTCCTCTGTATTGGAAATCAATGTACCAATTGGTTCTCCATCGATTAATTTTCTCAAATTACCAGCTTTAAAAATATCAAAAACTATGATGGGCATATTATTATCCATACATAGACTAAGTGCTGTTGAATCCATCACCTTTAACCGGTGTTTGATGGACTCCATAAAAGAAACTTGTAAGTAACGTTTTGCGTTTGGATCTTTTTTTGGATCCGCAGTGTACACACCATCCACTTTGGTTGCCTTAAGAATCACTTCACAACCTACTTCCACAGCGCGTAAGGATGCAGTTGTATCTGTCGTGAAATAAGGATTCCCAGTTCCACCAGCAAAAATGATCACACGATTTTTTTCTAAATGACGAACGGCACGTCTTCGAATATAAGGTTCAGCAACGGATTTCATTTCAATGGCGGAAAGAACTCGGGTAAACATCCCTTGTTTTTCGCATGCATCTTGTAAGGCGAGACCATTCATAATGGTACCAAGCATACCCATATAATCGGCAGTGGCACGGTCCATTCCAGACTTTGCTAAGGTTTCGCCGCGGATCATATTTCCACCGCCAACAACCACAGCCACTTCTAGACCTAAGTCATGAACTTCTTTGATTTGTCCGGCTAGTGAGAATGTTTTGTTGGTATCAATACCAAGTTCACCCTCACCGGCGAGAGCCTCGCCGGAGATTTTAATGAGAATGCGTTTGAAACGCGGACTAGTTCCCACCTACTTGGAACCTCGAGAACCTACCAACAGTAATGTTCTCTCCAAATTTTGCAATGGCTTCTTGAAGAAGGTCATTGATGGTTTTGGAGTTGTCACGAATTGATTTTTGATGGATGAGACAAATCTCTTCGTAGAACTTTTTCATTTTACCAGGAAGGATTTTTTCGATTTGATCCGCTTTTTTCCCTTCTTTTTCAAGAAGAGCTTTTTGTACGTTCATTTCGTTCTCAATTTCAGACTTAGGAATGGATTCTTCGTTTACATACAAAGGATTCATCGCAGTGATTTGAAGAGCGATCTCTTTTCCAAGAGCTTCAAACGCCTCGTTGTTTGCTACGAAATCAGTTTCACAGTTGAGCTCGACTAGAACTCCTGTTTTTCCTGTTCCGTGAACATACGCGATGATTTTTCCTTCACCAGTTTCGCGACCGGCACGTTTTGCCGCTTTCGCTAAGCCTTTTTCTCTGAGATATGTGACTGCTTTTTCAATGTCGCCACCCTTTTCTTCGAGGGCTTTTTTGCAGTCCATCATCCCCGCGCCTGTACGTTCGCGGAGGTCTTTGATTTGTTCGGAGCTAACTGCCATTACTCTTTACCTTCTGTAGCTTCAACTTTTACTTCTGCTTTTTTTGCTGCATCAGCATCCACAGGGATGTCTTTTGCCACTGGAGGAAGTTCATCGTCCATAATGAATTTTCCAGACTCATCGTACTCACCTTGGTATTCAAGTGCAAGTTGTTCTGCGTCCATATCTTCAGCAAAATTAGTTTGTATGACTTCGCCACCAGTTCCTTCAAGAACTGCATTTGCCATAGTATCAAGGAATAAGGAGATCGCACGAATCGCATCATCGTTACCTGGAATTGGGTAATCGATTGGCTCTGGATCACAGTTAGTATCTATCACAGCAAAAACTTTTAAACCAAGTTTTTTTGCTTCTTTCACAGCGATTTCTTCTTTTTTAGGATCGATCACAAAAAGGATCTCAGGCACAACTGCCATATCCTTAATCCCACCAAGTGTTTGGCGGAGTTTTTCTAACTCACGTTTGAGAGATAGTGCTTCTTTTTTTGTACGCGCTTCTTGTTCGAAAGAGTTGTTCTCTTCCATTTGCTCAAGTCGTTTCAAACGAGCAATTGACTTCTTAACTGTGTTCCAGTTAGTGAGAAGTCCACCTAACCAACGGTTAGATACATAGTACATACTGCACGCTTGTGCTGCTCTTTCGATGGCACCGCGAGCTTGTTTTTTCGTTCCAACAAAGAGAACTTTTTTTCCTTGGCCAGTTAACTTTTTCAAAGCATCATAAGCTTCTTTTGTTTTTTGAACTGTCTTTTGGAGGTCGATGATGTGGATCCCGTTACGAGCCGTATAAACATAAGGACTCATTTTTGGGTTCCAACGACGTGTTTGGTGACCGAAGTGTACGCCTGCTTCTAGCAGACTTTTCATGGAAATGACTGACATACTTACCCCTTTTTTAGTGCGAGATATCCAGACGCTACAAGACCAACGATACTTGCAGGGGTTAGCTGGAACTCGACTTTAATTATATAAAGCTCAAACGATACTGGTGAATCGAACAAAAACCGTGAGAGAGTGTTTGTGCCAAAGAGACGATCTAAGACCACTCCTGCCACAGCTCCCGCCATCAGTCCCAAAAAAAGCACCAAAAGCAGGTTCCCCATCTGGGTTTTGTTCATCCAAAAGCACCTTTATCAAGCTTTCCTGTCAGAATTTGGAATTTGGGCAGATTGTCAAGGGGAAAGGCATTACAAAGGCTTGGAAAAGAAGTTGGGCGCACAATTCCGGCTCTCCGTCGGCGAGGGCGCTCCGTCGATCCGGGGCGCAGGGAAAAAACAAGACAAAAGAGATTCATGCCTCGTTTCTCCTAGTTTTAGTTATACGGAAGCGAGTGCCAAGGGACCGTGGGAATCACAATGTCCATTGTGTTGGTGGTGTAAATGCCCATCCACCAAGTAATCGATATGATCTCCATGCGGGATTGCTTCATGACCACAGCCAGGTCCGTGCACATGTGACGCCTCGTGAGCCGAACAAACATGCCCTTCTGTGCATTGGTTTGGGTTTTTGGTATCAATGCCAATGGAACATTCATCATAATGCCCTTCATGGCTATGGTGAAGGTGACCGTCATGTAGGTAGTCAATATGGTCTCCGTGTTTTACCGCTTTGTGTCCGCAATTGGGTCCGTGGACATGGTCATGGTTTTCGTGTGTGTGGTGGTTCATTGGTCTCTCCTGTGGGTTTCTTGGGAATGTTCAAGGGCATTGATAAGCAAATTTTGAATATGGTCGTCAACTAACGAATAATAAAGATGTTTTCCGTCGCGTCTCCGTTTTACCAGACCTTCACTTCGTAGGAGCCGAAGTCTTTGAGAGATAGTAGAAAGTCCCTCTTGGGTGAGACCTGCGATTTCGGTGACACATGCTTCCCTTTTGGACAGTAAGACCAAAAGAGACAAACGAGCTTCATCACCTAAGGCTCGAAAGAGCCTCGCTGCACGTTCAAAATCCAATGGTTCAAACACCACGGGAATACGAGACAAATGGTGATGGTCGCTTGAATCACATGAGACCGATTTCATGACAACACTTCATCATATGATGAAATGTTGTCAACTTTTTTACTACCTTTCAAATTGCTAAAGGAATGGCGTGCGAAGCATGATCCCATAGCATGAGCTACTTTACACGCCTAAATCATCTATGCCAAGACGAACAGAATGGATCGAAACAAGGGAATCTCTATCGAATCGATTTGTGCTGCTAGCGATCGAAATTCCTAGACTTCACTCCAAACTGAATCCAAATTTTGGCATAAAATATCCAATGTCCCTTCCGCCATTTGGATCCGGTTGGTTCCCAAGGGGTGCCGGCAAAATCCAATTTTCCAAATATTTCGAATGCGTTGCGATGAAGTCTGGATTTAAATAAAAATTCTGAAAATCCGTGGTATTCTTTTCAAATTGAAGGAAGTGGATGGGAGAAAACGGTTCTCCCGAATTTGCAAGTTCCGTTTGGTATACAAAATTATTTTCAGTAAACAGATTCAAAACCAAAGAATCTCGATTGCCTTCTGGTAAATCCAAAACAAGTAAGCCCTCGTTTCTAAAGGAGGGAGCAGAGTATTCTGGGTCAATGTATTCCACTTCCGCTCGGTCCGTGTAAGGAGCCGTCAGTAAATCCCAAAAGGGATTTGTTATGTGATCGTTCAGTTCAAGTGCTTCCGTTCCTACATTTCTGTGAATTCGTGGAGAATACAATACCTCTGGATTTAAATTCATATACCCAGTTGTGGGTGAAATGAAAAAAGACCTGGTATTGACTTTGGAAACGGAATCATCAAATGGATAAGATTCTAAAATGTTTCTATGTCCATGTTGTGGATCATTCGAACCAACCTCTGATTCATTCCAAACGTTGTAGGAAATATATTGGTTATGTGAATTTGCTATCCTAGATTCATCTAACTTACATTTTACGAACCAAATTTTAAAACCAATCCTGTCATATTCTTTCGATTTCCACTCTAAAAGATTTTGACTAGAGTATTTTGCAATCTGATTGAAGGATTCACCAGAAACGATAGGAACAGAAACTTTCATTCTTCCACCATTCCCATTATCAATCCAATTTCCATCAAAGATGGTATAACTTGCATTGGAAACTGTTTCATTTCCTCTTGTGCCATCATCCTTTCGAAACAATACAATGGAATATAGATTCAGCTGTGCTTGTTTGCAGCCAACAGAATGGTTTACTTTGTTATCACCTAAAAATCGGGACGGTAAAGTATCCCTAGTAAAGATAGAACGAAGGTGATTTCCTGATGTTTGGTTTAAATCACTTACCTGAAAAACAATATTTTTCTGTGAGAATAACGATAAGCCTAACAAAAACAAATCAGAATTCGCTGACTTTTGATTTTGATTACAATTCGTATGGACAACGAATGAGAAAAGAATACAGATAAAATATTTTTGTTTCATATTGTTGGTTCTCGCATGGTTCAAAAGCCATTTCGATGGCAGCAGAATTCAACTTGCAGGTGTTACTGCAATAGGACTACATTCAATAAAAAAAATGACACCCTTTGGAAATTTTTCAAAAATAACGCTCAAAACGTTACAGAAGCTAAAAAATAACAGAATGACAGGTAGTAATTTTTTGACACTAGTTCAAAGGGCATTGAAGAAACAATCTCCAAAATCTTACTGAATTGGGTAACTCTCTAAGTTCCTTTCGATCTCCTTCAAATAAAACTTTCCGTATACAAAATCCCCTTCTGGATAATGCCAAATGGCTTCCCCATAGGTCGGAACCTTGATTCCCTGAAATTCTTTGTACTGATTTACAGGAGTGGACCATCTTGCTTTCCTAAGACTTCCATCATCTTGCAAAGCAGATCGATCTTCCGAGATAAAATTCGTAAGCTCCCCTACCTCATTAAAAAACAAAATAGCAGACACTTTGTACGATCCATTTTCATACCACACTCGAGATTTTTGTTCGTCGATTGTCTCCCAAGTCACATTCTTTTGTAAAAGTGCGGATGGTGCAAACAAACAGAGGTCATTTAAAACTGTGACCGTTTCTGCCTTTGTTAGTTCTTCTCCTTTTAAGTTCACAACATCGAAAAGATTAGCAATTTTCACCTCCATCGTTGCCTTTTCATTGGAATAGGAATGATACACTCGAAAAGGAATTCCCATCATGTTTGCCCGCATATAAAAATGTCTCGCGGGTCTGAAAAAAAAATTATACTGTTCCGAAGAAGACACCATGGCATCGGCCTTCGGAGATTTGTACATCAGCTCTTCAAACACAAGACGAAAATTTGTTGTTCTAGGTTTGCCAACGACTCCCGTATAACGTAAATATTGTTGCACAGGATTCGGTAAAGGTTTTAGATCCAACTCAGTGATTACCTTTGTTGCAAAGGGTTGGGTTAAAAACTCATTTTTGACATCCAATTCAAATCGATCTTGTAAAGGATGACAAAAAGAGAAAGAAAGAAGGAGGAAACAAAATAAAACACGATTCAACACAAACCTACGATAACAAAAAAATCAATAGGTATCAATGAAAAAATATAATTCTAACCATTTTTCTAGAAAATGTACTTTATACAGAGTTCAATTTTTAGTTGATCGATTGCAATTTTATAGAATACTAATGATCCGTAACCAGTATGGAAACAAACGAGGACATCACACTTGCAGAAGCTAAAAAAAGAATTGCTCATTTGGAAAGGTTACTAAAGGAAAAAGACCAAAACACATACAAAACATTCTTTGAACAAGATGAAGATGCAGTTGTTGTCTTCGATCTAACGAGTCAAAGGTTTATCGACTGCAATGCAAAATTCACTTCCATCCTAGGTTATACCAAAGAGGCATTATTGCTCCTTTCCGTAATCGATATTAGTCCCAAATTCCAACCAAATGGAGACCCGTCGAATGTACTCGCAGAACGACATATTAACGAAGGTTTTATCAATGGGAACGTACAATTTGAATGGGTTCACCTAAATGCAAAAGGGGAAGAAGTACTTTGTGAAGTGAAACTTTACAATTATATCTCAGACGACGGGAAAAAATTTGCAAGAGGAGTGATTCAAAAAAAAGACCATTTTTTAGAGTTAAGGAAAAAACTGGAAGCAAACGAAAAATTACTGGCAAAAGTTACAAAAACATTGCCAGCAATCATTTACATTCAAGATCTTTCAACAGATGAATTTTTGTATTTAAACAATAGTATCGAAAGTTTTTTGGGCTTTGAAGTCGAACCAATCCTTACTTATGATTTTTTAATCAAACACATTCTACATCCTGAGGATTTGGATTTAATTCAAGAACATTCAAAGAGAATGTTAGAAGAAAAAAATAATGATATTTATACATTAGATTTCCGAGTATTCCATAAAAATGGAGACATACATTGGTTTCGTGTATGGGAAACCAATTTTTCTTTTAACTCCGATGGGATTCCAACAGAGGTACTAGGAGTTGCTCAAGATATAACAATCTCAAAGAAATTAGAATTACGACTTAAAAAACAAAACGATCTAGGTGAGGAAATAAGGAAAATTTCTAAATCTGGTGTCTGGGAATGGACGGTATCTACTGATGAAATGTTTTGGACATCTGACTTATTTTATTTGCTAGATGTCGACCCAAACCAACATAAACCGACGATCAATTCATTAATAGATTTTTTTACCATAGACGGTCATACCACTTTCGTAAATGCACTCACAAAAGCAAAACAAGAGTATTCTCCTTTTGATTTAGAAT
The DNA here is from genome assembly GCF_040833955.1 of Leptospira sp. WS60.C2. Lineage (NCBI taxonomy): Bacteria > Pseudomonadati > Spirochaetota > Leptospiria > Leptospirales > Leptospiraceae > Leptospira > Leptospira milleri. The sequence continues at coordinate 2,617,895 of NZ_CP162133.1, forward strand.
TAGAACTCGCTGGAAATCCGAATCGCTGGGTTAGAGTGCAAGGAAAATCTATCCTTAAAGAAAAGAATGGCACAGTGATCATTGGTAGCATCGAAGACATTGATGAAACAAGAAAAAAAAGAATTGCATTAATAGAAAATGAAGCGCGTTTTCACAAAGTTGCTAACCAAACAGGCCTTATCATATATGATTATAATATCAATGAAAATAAGATCGAGTGGGATGGTGCCATTAAATCTGTGTTAGGTTACGAACTTGAAGAGTTTAATCACTTGGATATTGAAGGTTGGCTAAACCTAATCCATCCCGACGACAGAATGTTCACCAAAGAATTGTTGGAGGATGCAATTGGAACAAGAAGTCCTTATCACGCATTTTACCGTATTCGCAAAAAAGACGGTGCATACATACCAATTGAAGATAGAGGAACTTTCATTAGCAATGATATTACAAAGTCACCTAGACAAGTTGGTGTGCTTGAAAATGTTTCCGCAAAAATTGAATTTGAATTAAAGCTAGAGAGCAAAGAAGAAAGATTCCGCAATTTTTATAACTTTGCGAGCGAAGCAATTGTCATAACAGAAGGTGACTCCATCTTAGACGCAAACCTTGCTTTCAAAAAATTATTTGGATATGAAACCATTCGAAACTTAACAATTAAGGAAATTGTTTCAGATCCACTATGGAATGGTATCTATACCAAAGAAAAAAACCTATCCATAGAAGGAATCAAAAAGGATGGAACTCTATTCCCAATCCAAATCAATAAAAAAGAATTGGAAGATGGAAAATTTATTTTATCCTTTCTTGACTTAACTTTAATCAATGAAGCAGAATCAATCAGAGATGCTTTAAAAGAAATTCAAAAAAAGAATAAACTCATCATCTCCCAAAAACTTGAATTAGAAAAAACAATTGAAGAATTGAAGCTAACCCAGTCTCAATTAATTCTTAATGAAAAGATGGCATCGCTTGGCCAATTGATAGCAGGAATTGCCCATGAGATCAATAACCCAATGGGAGCAATTCAAGCATCCAGCCAATTGATTTTAGAGAACATCAAAAGCCAGATCCATAACCAAGAAAAGACAATCAATTTACTTTCCATCAAATCGAAAGAAAAGCGAGAGTTCTACTTTAAATGGATGGAAATATCTGTTCAAAATCGAAACCAACTGCATGCAACGGAAGCTAGACGCGAAAAAAAATCCATTTATCATCGATTGGTAAGCTTAGGATGTCGTGACGCAGAACGAGTTTCGGAAGAAGTAGTCGACATGGGAGTGCAAGATTCCCTTCACATGATTGAACATCTTTGTAAAGACGATGATTTTTTAGATCTCTTTAATTACGGGATGGAATACATTCACACCACACAAAATTTAAATTCAATACTAGAATCCATCCAACGTGTATCAAAAATATTATATGCTTTGAAAAACTTTTCCCATTTTGATAAACAAGGATCTCCGATTAAAATCGATCTTATCGACAATATAGAAACCGTTTTGGTATTGTACCATAGCCAGATGAAAGCTGGGATTAAAGTTATGCGTGAATATCCAGAGGAACCAATCAATATTCATTGTTATCCGGACGATTTGATTCAAGTATGGACTAATTTAATTTTCAATGCAATCCAAGCGATGTCATACAAAGGAACATTGAAACTGGTCATCCAAAAAGAAATAGACAAAACAAAAGAGATTAGTTGGGTAAAAGTCCAGATAGAAGATACGGGGACTGGCATCAAAGAAGAAAACAAGAATAGAATTTTTGAACCATTCTTTACGACAAAAGACTTAGGAGAAGGGAGTGGACTTGGTTTAGATATTGTAAAACGCGTGATTCTAAAACATGACGGACGTATTACCGTAGAATCAAAACCAGGAAGCACAGTATTTACAGTTTATTTACCCACAAACAAAAATGAGTGAGCCCAAGAAGAAAAAGAAATCATTTGCAAGGAAATCATCCTTCATTAATCGTCCCAAGAAATCGAAAGGGAGTGATTCCCTATTTTTTAAGAACGCACCTTCGACTTTTGATTCGATCAAAAAAGATTTCATTCTCACAATCATATCCATAGTAAGAAGAATGTTTGACCAAATCAGTATAAAGAGCCAACTCCTCTGCATTATATTGATTTACTTTCTTAACAGTAACTAGTGTGAAATCTGTGAGGTTTTCTGATCTTGCATTTTTAAAAAAATACGGGAGCAAATTTCTCTCCCTAATACAAACGACCTTTTTATCAATTAACTCCAATCCATAAGCACTTGATATCAATTCATTAGTTGTTACAGTAAACGTGGAGTTTACTTGGTTTACTTCTGATTTTATCTTATAAAATTCAATCATAGCAAAGTAAGAGATCAACAACACCAAAGTACTTGTCAAAATATTCCAATACAAAGTAGTTCGATACAAAAACTTTTGCGATTGGATCGATTCGATTTGCTGATTCAAAATAAATGCAAGTGGAGTAACCGCCAAAAGAAAGTATCGACCGGTGAGTGTAATTCCATCATTAGGCGAAGTGCACCCCACAAGAACAATAAAAAGACAAGAAACTGCCAAATGAAAATTCAGCAACTTCTCACGAATGTTTTTTCTCAATTCCTTAATTATGGCAAAAAATAATATTGGAGTTAGGAAAAATAAACCAAATGAAAATCCACCCGCCTTCGGAAAAGTAAATAACATGGAGACCAATACCTGGAGCTGAGTCAGAATTGTTTTTTCAGTTTGAGTAAATGTTGCCAAATATCTTGGACCCAATATGTGAGAGTAACTATAATCATTCCATCCAAGGAAGAGAATCAATAAAACCAAAAATCCCAAGTAACGTCTCAGCTGAAATACGTTAGCCAAATTGAACTTTTTCTTTGTCAATTCCAAAAGGAAAACCGAAACTTGAATCGCAATAAAAAATAGAATGCCTTCTAGACGAAACCAAATGGAAAGACCAAGCAATACATTTCCTGCTAGCCAATTCGATATCCGATCATCTTCTTGTGCTTTCCATAAATAGACATAGCCATAACTTCCTAAAATCAGGAAGATGCCATTCTCAGAGAAATCTAATAATAGTGGGAAAACGATACATCCCAAAACGATCCAAACAATAGATTTTATTTGAATGGAATTTCGATACAATAAGCGAATGAATGCATATAGGAAAAGGACATTCAGGTACGGCAAAAATGAGAATGGTATCAATGGAAAAATGGAATAAAGTAGAGATAATGCGATTGGATAATTCCCAATCAACCGACCGTTGTTAAAGAAAATAAATCCATCGTTAAATGGACTCAAAAGGAATTTTGGATCCAAGGAAAATGCAGGATAAATAATAGCTTCCGTAGACCAATTGTTTCTGACCAAAGACATAACTTGGATCATCTTGATCAATGAATCTGAAATATACACTTTATGAACATTGATTAAGATTTGAAAAAGAACCAAAAATAGCAAAATGAAAGTGCATACAGGATTCAATCGGACCAAATTTTTCATATACGTGCACTTTGCATTTTTTAAAAAAAAATGGCAATGATGAAACTTGAAGAATATGCTTTCCAAAAGGAATTTTTTAAAGTGATTTTGATATCTTACATACTCAAGGGTGCCGCAGGCCCTGGACCAAACAACCCCCTACAAACAGGAAAATTTGGCCTTAGAACCAAATTTGCTTTTTGAATTGTTTCACAAGGGAAAAATAAAACTTCATTGAGACAGACGAGTAAATCTTTTTTCTCTACGTATGCATGCACCGACCGACAACTTCTTAAACTCTGTTCCGAATTTTGATCAACCGAGACGCCATTACAACCTGGCTTCAGTGCAGTGGTAAAAGCACTCGCGCTAGATAAAACAAAATCAATATTTTGTGGGCACAAAGAACGTTTTACAATGACTGCACCATAAAATTGACGAACAGCGTAATCGCGCGTCACCTTACTATCATCCAGATTATTCTTTGTATCAAAGTATACATCACCAATACAATGTAGATTGAAGAGAATCAAACCAATCAAAAAAAACAATTTTTTAAAAACAAAAGGAAACATTTCATTAAACATAAGTTATCTGAACAAAAGTCAACTGATTTGAATTTTGCGATAAAAATTCGTTCTTAAAATTTTTCTCATTTGATTTCAACTTTACAGTTCTGTGACAAACAAAACAAAGCTTTTGAATTAGATTAAGCGTATATCAACTCATGGATTCCCGTTTGTTTGGACAAATTGTATGCAAACTTGACTTCCCGACTTTTACTAAAACAAGGCAAACGATCATTCCCAAAGAGGAAAACTGGGTGAAGCAAATTTTTGTTAACAATTCCAAAATCATTTTTTCTAAAAATCCATTATGAAAAACCCTAATGCATCGTCCTTCCTTAGCCCAAAAAGAACGACTCCGCGGGAAGGGACATGTATATCTACGTGAAAGTCCTAGTGCGATTTCGTTTCCTTATGGACAAATTGGCGTTCCAATTTGTACACACAAAGTAGGCGTAAATATCTGCGATTATTTTCGTCACTTATTATGGTAGGCAAGAATGGCAAAAGAAATGGATGAAATCCAAAAGTTTGAACGAACACTATTTCGCAAAGGTGTATCACTCATTGTATTTACCAAATATGGTCTTGGAATCATTTTCTTACTAGGCGTTGCCTCCAATTACGCCACCAAAAGTTTCATACCCAATCTCATCGGTTCCTTGATTTATTTAATCAATGCAATGGTGCCTGGATTTCGTTTAAAAAAAGACAAAGAAATATCGAAGGCAATGGCAATCTCAGTGATTGCGATCGACTTACTCATTATTTTATGTTTCTTTTACTTAGATATTTATAACAATGCAGTAAAAGGAGATGCCAGTAACACGTTAAGTTATGGAATCTTTTACATCATATTTATCTTTATCCTCATTTATTCTAGTTTTCTATTTGATACTAAGGTTGTGATGACAGTTGGAAGCATCTCAACTGCTATTTACATAGGAGGAATTGCCCTCTCCTATAAACTTGGTGCAGCCTTCATTGTTGTTCCATTCAATGAAATGCTTAGAGCAAACAACATCGTCTTAGTCACAGAGATTCAAAAAGTCATATTCTATTGCGGTGTGATTTTTGCTCTTCGGTTTGTTGTGTCCCTCATGCGAGAAATGCAAAACGATCTAAAAAATAAACTCACTGAAAGTTTGGAGAAACAAAACTATATCACAAACAAATCTTCTCAATTGGAAGCTTCTGCGAATACACTGGCACAGTCTGTTGAAAAATTACAATCCATGTCGGATGAACTTCATAACCAATCTCAAAACCAAGCAGCTTCCGTTGAAGAGATTTCAGCCTCTGTCGAAGAACTCTCATCCTCAGCAACAAGTTCAGCAAATCTCGTGGAAGACCAAGTGACTCGAGTGAAAATCGTAGATCAAAACTTTTTATCCCTTCAAAATTTAAGTGTAAGCGTTAAAACAAAAACGATGCAAATAGCAAAAGACGTTAGTAATTCTGCAGAATTCAGCAAAAAAGTAAAAAACTCTTCAGAAGAACTCAATAGTATATATTCTGAACTCAACCAAGCATTCTCGAAAGTGGAAGAGATCAACCAAATGATGGCAGAAATCGCAGACCAGACCAACTTACTTGCATTAAACGCATCGATAGAAGCAGCAAGAGCCGGAGAACATGGAAGAGGTTTTGCTGTTGTGGCTCAAGAAGTAGCGAAACTTGCAGAACGTTCTCAGTCGAATGCGGGCACGATTGCCAAAATCGTAAAAGATGCTGGGTTAAAAATCAATGAAGGAACTCGATTCTCCAAAGAAGTGAAATCCCAAGTGGAAAACCAAAATCATGAACTATTAAGAATTGAAAGCGAAATCTTAAGTTTGGAAGGTCATGTCACAGAACAGGAAGTCTTAAACCAAAAACTAAGAAATACATTCTCAGAACTTCATGTCCTTTCCGAACAAATTGGAATCATTGCTCAAGAACAAATGTCTGGAAGTAAAGAAATCAGCCGTGCCATTATGGTCATTGATGAAACCACTCAAAAATTGGCCGACTCCGTTCAACTCCTATATGAAGAGATCAATCAAATCCATACACAAGGGAAACAATTGAAAATTAGTTAGGGATTTAGACAAGACTGAATGAAGTTCTGACAGTAAACCTCTCTTTACAATCACTCGCCGTTTGAAACGTTTGCACTATTGGCAATTTATTTCAAGTGGCGATGAATTCAAAAACGACCAATTCCCAAACACACAAACCACCATTACATGGCCGTAGGATCGAAGAAATCATCCTAGGTCTATTGGAAGAAGATCCTTCTTGTGAAGAAGGTCTGATTCAAAAACTAGAAGCACTCCATTTCCCCTCAAATGAGGACACATACATTTATTCTAGTATTCTAAAAGTGTTCACCTCTTTGGAAATTGAGGAAACCGAGGCTAAAAACATTTGGGAAGAGATTATCAAAAACAAAGAAAAACTGAGTATCTGCTTACAAAGGCCTGTCAGTTTCCGAGTCGCTTTGTTAGATTATTTCACATTCCAAAATCAAAAATTCAGAAACCCAAAGATCATAGAATTCCAAGTTTATTCTGACACTGAAAAACTAATTCTCGTCGATGATTTGACCAAACTTTATAATCGCAGACATTTTGAAACGGCTCTCTTACGTGAATACAAACAATCAATACGATATCAATTGAATCTATCTCTTTTAGTTATCGATATAGACGACTTCAAAAAAATCAACGATACCTATGGACATACAATGGGAGATGAAATCCTAAAAGAGGTGGCAAAAAAAATAGTTACAAACCTTAGGATGGAAGATACAGCTTGCCGAATTGGCGGTGAAGAGTTCGCAATTATATTTCCGCAATCTAACGAAGTCCAAGCGCTAAAAGCGGCAAAAAAATTATTAGAAGCATGTCGTTCGATTCAGATCAGCGGAAAGCCTGTCACAATTAGTGGTGGGCTTGTATCCTTTCCAGACAAAGTCAATCGAATGGAAGATATCTATGATTTTGCTGACAGAGCACTCTACACAGCAAAAAATTCAGGTAAAAATCAAATCGTTGTTTATTCCAATGAGAAACGAAACAGTTTTCGTTTTGAGACAAACTTAGATCTGTATTGTATTTTACCGAACAAAACCATTCGTTCCATTTCAAGAAACATATCCATCACAGGAATTGCTTTTGAAACAGAGGATGATCTCACGTTACACGAATCAATTCCAGTCATCTTACGAGAATCAGAATCCAGTGAAGAGTTCCAAGTCAAAATCAAAGTCGTTCGAAAAGAGAAACTTGAGCATGGAATGTTTCAAATGGGTGCTACCTTTACCGAACTCTCCGAGGAATCTCAATCAAAACTGAAAGAATTGTATTTACTACACCAATATAAGGCAAAAAGCCCTATCGGTGTAGTTTCATAATGATATTAACGAGCGTTTGGCATATCACCGAGACCACCAGCATTGATCACGGATGAATAACCGCTCGCCGAAAGAATTTGTTTAGCTCTTTCGCTTCTTGCACCTGATCGGCAATATACGACGATTTTTGCATGTTTATCCTTGAGCGAGTTTAAGTTATTTGCCAATACATCCACTGGAATGTTTAACGCCCCAGGAAAATGTCCCTCTGCGTATTCTGATTTTGTGCGAACATCGACTACCACTGCCCCATTTTGTATCCATTCTTGTACCATTTTTGAGTCTCCTTTAGATTGAATTTTTTTCACGAAAACAAACAGGAAGCCTAGAAGGACTCCCACGATCACAAATACTTTCATAATTACCTCTTTTCCCCATTTTTTTTCTTGCAGGGGAATGAGTCAAGAAAACTATATACCATAGGGGGTATAGTATTATGGAAAAATCAATCCCTCAATCCAATTTTGCGGTTGAACGTCAAAAGAAAAAGAGGATACTTTAACCATGATGATTCCAGAGGAAAACAACGAAATTCAGATCAAACCACTTTATGACATGGAGTCGGGAACCTGGACCTATTTATTACTTGATGTAGAGTCAAAAAAGGCCGTCCTAATTGATCCAGTACTCGAAAAATGGGAACGAGATTTATCCTACTTAGAATCTATGGACTTCAAGTTAGTGGCTACCATCGAGACACATATGCATGCGGATCATATCACGGCAGCAGGTGAACTAAGAGACAAAACTGGATGTGAATCATATGCTCCTCACCTATCGGGCGCTACTTGTGCGACTCATTTTTTGAAAGAGAATGATACCATTCAAATTGGAAAATTGAAGATAAAAGTGATCCATACGCCAGGGCATACACCCTGCTCTATTTCTTTACTTTTAAATGAGAAATATGTATTCACGGGTGATGCATTGTTTGTTAGAGGTTGTGGTCGTACAGACTTTCAAGGAGGAAGTGCAGAAGATCTTTACCATTCCATCACAAAGAAATTGTTCCAATTGCCAGAGGAAACAATTGTTTTTCCAGGACATGATTACAAAGGATTTGTATCTTCTACAATTGGTGAGGAAAAAAAGTGGAATCCTCGTATTGCAAACAAATCACTCAAAGATTTTAAATTGATCATGGACAATTTGAACTTACCTGAACCGAAAAAAATTCATGAGGCAGTACCTGCCAATCTTGCTTGTGGGAAATTGATATGAGTATTGGAATTCTATTTTTATTATTAGGAATCGGAGCCGGAGTATTAGGCGGACTTGTTGGTATCGGTGGCGGAATTTTACTTGTCCCCACATTGGTATACTTCTTTGACTTCAATCAAAAATTAGCGCAAGGTACAACACTTGCTGCCATGGTCCCACCCATTGGAATTGTTGCCGCATACATTTATTATACGAGAGGTGAAACCAATTTGTTTGCTGCTGCTCTCATTAGTGTGGGATTTATTTTGGGCAGTATATTTGGAGCGGGAGCCGCATCGAAAATTGATACAACCGTCCTCTCTCGATTCTTTGGCATCTTCACAGTGATCGTAGGCCTCAAAATGATATTTTTTCCGAAATAAAATTTGGAAAATTTTCGTTGCCGTATCACTCAGATCCTTTTTCCATTCAATGGTGTTCGGTTTTTATTTTGCACTTTTTTGGTTCTTACTTCGATTCTTGGCCTACGGGATACCGTTTCCAGAAGTTCTCCTACCACCGATCACATTCCTCTTTTGGTGGAATCTAGTATTCACTTCTTTATGGCTCACTCTAATTCTTGTGGTCATCATTGGAATTTTAGGAGTTTTGCTTCGAGTTCCAGTGATCGGTATTTTTATACAAGGAATTCGAAACCAAGTCGCAGAAGTGGGATGGGTTTCCTTTTTAAAAAACAGAACCTTGATTTGGTTTCTTAGCCAAACATTGATTTTAATTGGATCTTACCTTTTTGTATATGGAAGCCAAAGATCGAATGAGGCTTTTTATCTATTCCTGGCAACCATTCTTACTGGGTATTGGATCAAACAAAAGTTTCATAAACCCATGGTGCAATTTTCTGGAAACCCGAGGATTTTCGTCTACCAAAGAGGCCAGACAAAAAATACTCAAAGTACGGAAGAATTCCCTATAGAAAAAGATGTCACTCCTCGCTAACAATTGAGGCAAGCAAACTAGGATTTCTGAACTAAGTATAAAAAAAACGATCTAATCTATATGAATCGTGATTTCATTGCCTTGGGAAAGTTTATCCTTTTGAAAACCAGCCTTGTTTTTTCTCTCCTAACATTTGTTGTTTGTGGGCAAGTGGCTTCAAAACCAAAAATTGAAAGGCTTCCGCTCACCATCAGTCCAAAAGAAAAAATTGCTGTATTTGCCGAAGGATGTTTTTGGTGTTCAGAACATATTTTCGAATCCATTCCTGGTGTCAAAGAGGTGATCTCAGGATATGCGGGAGGACATACAGACAATCCAACATACGAATCTGTGAATACAGAAACAACTGGTCACGCAGAATCTGTTTATGTTATCTATGATCCTTCAAAAGTTAGTTATGCAGAACTGTGTAGAATTTTCTTTTTGTCTCATGATCCCACTACTAAGGATAGACAAGGACCAGACGTAGGATCTTCTTATCGCTCGATCCTCTTCTATTCCGATGATTTGGAATATAAAATTGCATTGCAGATACAGAAAGAAATCGAAGCAAAAAGAATTTGGAACGGAATCTTTTCCACTGAGTATCAAAAACTAAAATCTTTTTTCAAAGCAGAGGACTATCACCAAGATTTTATCAAAAAAAATCCGAGTCAATCGTATGTTTTAGCCGTTTCAATACCACGTTTTAAAGAATTTCAGAAACGATACTCCGAATACAGAAATCAATAAGCGGAAAATTGTTCTTTGATCTTTGTCCTAAAGGAATCAAATTCTGCTTTTGATTGAAATTTGCAAAGTTTCAACACTTCCATTGGAATTTCGGATGATTTTGCTTCCTTTGAATTGATCGCAATCATCATATCACTCAAATAAATCGGATAGATGATATCAAAATACACTTCATCTGCAAGTAACGGTCGATGATGGTATTCCATGGCTTTTGTATATAAAATAGGGAATCCCCACTTCTCTCCTACCATAGCACCTAACTTAGAATGCGTAATCCCAATTGCTGATTCTTCCATACTGATGGTAGAAGCAATTTCCCTTGTAGAGGTAAAGGTTTTGATTTTTGACATATGATGTTTGTCAAAAGACAATAATAAAATCTCGCCAATGTCATGTAGGAGTGAAGCTGCGATTAAATTACTCAAATCAGTTTTATTTAGTCCCATCTTTTGGCCAATTGACTTACAGTAGAATGCGGATTCGTTTGACTTTTCCCAAATGGCTGTGAAAGCGGGGAATTTATCCTCTAACATTTGCTTGGTTGCAAGACTATATAACAAGGTTTGCAGTTCCTTGAGTCCAATCAATTGGATGGCTCGATCTAAACTTTCTACTTTTCCACCTCTTCTAAAGGCCGCAGAGTTGGAAAGTTTCAAGATATTTGCTGATAGAGCAATATCACGTTTGATCATTTCTGCAATAGTGCCAATGCTTGAATTTGGTTTATCAATCGCATCTTGAATATCTTTGATTGATTTGGGGAATGTTGGTAAGTTATCAATTTGAGAAATGATATGATCTATTTTTTCAAGTTGCTGGTTTTCCTTCGATACCTTCGAGGGAATATCGATCATAAAAACCGTTTTGTTTTCACCTGTTTCAAATTTATAAGCAGATTCACCAAGGCCGTCATTCTTCAACATCATAAGAGTCATGATGAGACCTAATCCAGCACCTTCTTGTTCATTTGACATATCCATGAATGCATCTGCCAAATCATTATAGTTCTTTGCCTTTGAGATTCTTTCTTTGATTCTTTCGGCTTCAATTGGAGTGAGTTGCACATTGTTCATAATACGAATTCGCATTAAACTTCTGTTATGGATAAATGAAACAAAAACTCCGTAGTTATTTTTTTGAAGAGATTCTTCTATTTCATCACGATTTTGTATGTAAGTAGATTTGAATTCATTGATGATGGATTCATATTCTTTTTCGTTTGTGATGTCTGTTGCATTATTTTTATAGAAAACACGTTTTGCATTTGCCTTGATGGCATTTGTGACTGTCTCTTTCATCGCAGCAAGAACAGAATCTCTAACAATGATTAGATCCAATTGTAAAAGGAAACGATCTAAAATTTGGTATAAAGTATTTTCCACCTCGTCTGTGATCTGGAAAAATTTAAAATGAAAAGGAGTATTTTCGACAATAGGATGATTGATGTCTTCAATGTTCGTATGAAGGCCCAATTCACGTTTGAATTCTAATGCAACAGCTTTTGGACTAGCCATAAAACCTCTTGGGAGAGATGTGAGGGGAATCCCCTATCCCTTTCGGAAGGGGTACACTCAGTCACAATCTCACGCAAGGAATTTAGAAAAGCAAGCGTTTAACAGGAAAAAGATGGGAATCATTTTTTGTGACAAGTACGGAAAAAATGATTCGATCCTTCCCTAATTTTGCTACATTTTTGAGCAGAGACTAAAAAATTTTAATTTTAGGTAATCCGAGATTGTATTTTACCGCTACAATCCGAATCAAAACCACCACACTGGCAGACAATACGAGATTGTAATTACCATCATATCCATGCTGATACAAACTCAAATAGACAGTGGATCCCGCCAAACAAGCAGTAGCATAGATTTCCTTTCGAAAGATAAACGGGACTTCATTCATAAGTGTGTCTCGAATCACTCCACCAAAGATTGCAGAGATCATACCGAGCAAAGCAGATGCAAAAAAATTCACTCCATGTTCAAGGGCAATTCTCGTTCCAAGCACTGTATAAATACCAATGCCTAAGGTATCAAAAAGAAAGAGTTCATTCCGAAGTTTGGTAAGTAATCTCGGAAAAAAGATAACGAGTAAAAAACCAAAGAAAATGGCCCATAAGATATTCTCATCTTTTACCCATGACACTGGGTAATTTCCAAGCGTTATGTCCCTCAGTGTCCCTCCACCGATGGCAGTGATGAATCCAGTGAAAAAAACGCTAAAAACATCATGATGGTGTTCCTTGTGTTCCAAGGCAGCAACTGCACCAGAAATGGCAAATACCGTGATACCCGCAAGGCCAATGTAGTAAGAAAAGCTAAAATCTAGATGCATATATGTGATATTTTCTTTTAGACGGAAATAAAATGACAATTATTCCCCTCTCTAATTGTTATCCTGAGTAGAGTGATCGTTCTATGGTAATCAACCAATTGAAAAAATTCGTCTTTATTATTTTTTTTCTCTTTCATGCCTGCATTCCTTCTCTTTCCAAAAATTTTATGCAATCGGTTTCCGACTTTTTACAATTACGAAGTATATTGAATCCAGGACCATTCCAAATCACAGTGAGGGTATCTGGACTTGTTGGTTCAGGGCTTACCTTAAGTTTAAATTCTGGTTTATCTTCTCTTACGGTAAATACTGACGGAGACTATTCATTTCCAAGTCAACTTTTGACAGGGCAATCATTTACTGTCACAATCACAAATCAACCTGTATTACCAACACAAACTTGTTCTGTCAGTGGCGGTAGTGGAGTCATTGGATTTGGTAACATCAACTCGATCATTGTCAACTGTGATCCTCTTCGTTATACCTTGGGTGGCACCATTTCAGGGCTCGATGGAGCAACAGGACTCACTTTGACAAATGCGTTTGATGGATCAACATTACCAGTGGCTGTTGCTTCGGGAACCTTTGCCTTTACACAAACCTATGTGAGTGGCAGTACCTATAATGTAACTGTCACAACACAACCAAACCATCCAGTTCAAAATTGTATTGTTACAAATGGTTCGGGTACATTTGCTTCTGCTAATATAACAAATATCACCATCAATTGTACCTCAACTGCTTTCCCGATTGAAATTACAGCTATTGGAATTGGTTCTGGAATTTTGCGATTGAGTAATAACGGAAGTGAAACCATTGATATAACAACGAATGGGTTACATCGTTTTCCAACAAACCTACCTCCTTCTAGCACGTATAAAATTCAAATTGTTTCTTCTCCTCCCGAGCACCAATGTGTTTTGAGTTCGAGTGCAGGAATCGTTGCTGGCACTGTTTCCATCCAAGCCAATTGTTTTAGTATCCTCACTTATAAACCGAGAAACGGAGGGGTCTTATTACCAAACGAATCGATCCGACTTGTGTTTTCGGCTGAAGTGAACACGGGTAGCTGTTCAGGTTCGACAGGGACATTGTCAAATACGACACTTGCCCTCCCAGTGAATTTTACACTCGCAACGACCAATTTGGCCAATGACACTTTACTTGCCACACCTGCTCCCACTGATACCTGGCAAGCAGGTCACAGAAATCTCACTTTAAATTGTGTAACGAATGTTGGTTCTCACCCTCTCTCCACTAATATTACCTTGTCATATTTAATACCATCTAACATCAGATATGTTTCCGATGTTGGAGGTTTGGATGGCAATGATGGATTGACTACGGCAACGCCAAAACGAAATATCCAAGCTGCTATCGATAGTTTTGGAGGTTGTCCAACGGGCGACTGCGCCGTTCTTGTAGCACAAGGCTCGTATGATCCGGCAGCGATTGCTGACAGGATTTTACTCGCATCTGGAATTTCTTTATTTGGAAGTTACGAACCTGGATTTTCCGATTGGAAACCAGAGGACAAAGATTCCACGATTCTCATGGATACCGTTCCTGCTAGTTGTGCGGCAGCCACAGCATCCAATCCTTGCGCTTCGATTGTTGCTGATGCAACGATCACAACACCAGTTGTGATATCAGGCTTTACCATTCTTTCTGGGGACACGGCCCCTCATATGGCGGGAGTATTCATCAACTCTACAAACAATGTAAGACTGATCGACAATGTGATTAAAGCAGGAAAAGGCATGGATGGGTCAGCAGGTGTTAATGCGATCAACAGTTCTCCAGTAATCCTTCTCAATCAGATCGACGGCGGCTCTTGCACAATGTCAGCATGCACAGCCGCAGGGTTACTTTTTAGCTCATCTTCACTCATTGCACCTTTCATCGTAGGGAACCGAGTGGATGGAGGCTCTCCTCCTTTAACTCTATCAAACGCAAGTTCAGTTGGACTTCGCTACTCTGGAAGTGTTGGTATCAATGTAACGAATATTAGACAAAATATTTTTACAGCAAAGAATTTGAATGTAGTGGAAGCAGTATCAACCACAAAATCATTTGCATTTGAAATTGGAACGACTTCCAATTCGTCTACTGGAATCTTAGCAAACAATCAATTCAACCATGGACAAGCACATAGATCCTATGGAATTTATATTCAATCAGCAACAAGTTTACAAATTGGATCTGCAACGGAAGGGAATCTCATTACTGGTGCCGCTGATTCTATCTCTGAAAGCATCGGGATTCGTATTACAACGTTTCCGCTAACGATCCGTCGCAATACCATCAATTTAGGAAGCACCTTAAGAAATGCTGGATTAAATACAACGGCAGGTATTTATTTTGATAATAGCGGTGGGGGAAATTCCATCATTGAAAACAATCGAATTATCGGTGGCAGTGCGACAGAAGTAGCGAACTCTGCCTCTTCGATACTACATGGAATTTATGCGCCTACGTTAGGTGCCTCTTCCTCAATTAGCGGAAATTTAATCAGGCTTGGTTCCTCCACAGGAGGAACTTCATCCCTAGTGGCAGGCATTACAACATCCAATTCGGGAGCTGCGCTAATCGCAAACAATTGGATTCAAAATGGAACAAGCAATGGAAACGCAAGAGGGATCAACCTTTCCTCAATTTTCAGTCCTCTGCGTATCTTTCATAATACGGTTAGCAGTGGTAGCAATACACCTGGAAATGATGCGGCTATTTACATTACTGGCTTTTCCAACTCAATGCTCATTGAAAATAATATTTTGCTAATGAATGCAGATGCTGTAGGGAATGCCTGTATCTTTAATGTCAATGGATCCAGTGGAGCCATCCGTTACAATGTATTTTACAATTGTGCCAACTTCGTCTCACAAGGTGTGAGTAACTACACAGAACTCTGCACAGGTGGAGTACCGGGAGGTACTGGGTGTTTGGTTCCGCTCCCAATGGGAACAGTTGCCAACTTTGGAAACAATCTGAACTTAAATCCAAATTTGGTGACAAACTTTGGTATCGTTTCTAATTATATACCCACAGCGGCAACATCATGTCTCATCACAAAATCACCTAACGTTCTTTTATCGGATAGTTTTAATGGAATGGGGACAAGGCCAGGAGGAGATGGAGCCGTATCCATCGGAGCGATCGAATACGACTTACCTTGCACTCCTTAGTGTATGTAGGAATCTACAGCAAAGTTATGGGAGTACGTAGATACCAATTCGATCATTGTATAAACTTCCAATATACAATTTACGACGTTTTTCAAGAACGCTTGTGATGTCTTTTAAATGTTCTCCCGTTGGATCTTGAACCGTCATGAGGACTTTCCCATTCCCATCCATCTTCAAGGCATACCCATAGGGTTGTGCTTTCGGCCATAAAAACTTAGGTAAAAAATAAATCATTTTTTTCACCGCTGGGGAAGGATGCATATGGTCCATTCGGTCATTTCTCACAGTGAAAAGTGCGACCCAAAACTCACCATTCTCATTTCGAGTGATGTTGTCTGGGAATCCAGGAAGGTTTTCAATGACAACTTCAGAAGTTCCTTTCTTAGGACCTTTTAACCAAAGTTTTGTGATTCTGTATCGATACGTTTCATTTACTAAAAGATAGTCTTCATTTTTAGATAGAGCAATCCCATTTGCAAAGTACAAATTATCCAATAATAGTTCAGTCTCTTTTGTTTTTGGATCATACACAAAAACTCTGCCGTAAGGTCTTGCTTCTAACAAATCATAAAGATATTCTTTTTGTTCGTAAATAGATGCATCCGAAAAGTAAATTTTTCCATCTTGTGCAATGTCTAAATCATCGGTAAAACGGAAAGGAACACCTTTATATTCTGAAACCAAAGTTGTGATCTTTCCGGACTTGTCCATGGAAAGTAGGCCCTTGTATGCATCAGCGATGATTAGGTTTCCTGCTTTATCAAACTGTACACCTAGTGGTCGACCAGATGTTTTGGCAATTGCTTTGATTTCTCCTTTGAGTGTAATCCGAATGATACGGCCATCACGATCCCCACCATAGATGGTTCCATCATTGTCCACATCAAGGGATTCAAGTCCTTCTACCTTTCCAATTGCCAGAAGAATTGATCTTTGTAATTCCGTATTAGGTTCATATACTCCGATTGGCTCTGGTTTGACAGGCGGTACATAAGCAACAGGAGAGAAAGTTCGACAAGAAACGAACCCAAGAACTAATAAAATATAAAAGAATATACGTTTCATTTCGAAGCCATCTCCTTTTCAATAAGGGCATCTTTGATTACCCATCTTTCATCAACCCAACGTTTCATTTTTTTGGACATAGGCGCAAATTGTTCGTTCTCTTCGATAGGGACTTCATCCCTAGGAATCACATCCACAAACACTTTCAACTTTCGAATTTTACCACGCATCAAATCAAGGAAACTAGGATTCTCAGTAGGATAAACAATCGTTAAATCAATAAAAGCATCAAGCGAATTTCTAAGCGAAGTGGAAACAACAGAGATCCCTCCACTGTGAGGACGTAGTAGGTGTTTATAAGGGTTTTTCTTTAACAGTTTTTTCATTCGCTCAGGTGTGCGCCTAGTGCCTTCCAAAAAATTTAGAATGGAAAAGGGCATACCGTTAAATTTTTCACAGACTTTTTTCACGTTTTCCAAATCTTTCGATGCAAGCTCAGGATTTTTTTTCAACTGTTCCCGACTGCTACGTTTCACAAAAGGAAAATCTAGAGCAAGCCAGGCATGACCTAAAACAGGAACATATTTTAATGAATCTTTGATGAAAAATCGGATCAGAGGAATTTTTCTATTTAATACAGACTGTATAATGTAAATGTCAGACCATGATTGATGATTACAAATAATCATATAACTTCCATTTGATTTGAGGTCTTGAAAATTCTCACCGATGACTTCAAATTGGACTCCGTATAAAAATCTAGAGATACGATAGTTATTCTCGATCCAAGCTTCTCCTACTTTTACAAGCAAACGATCTCCAAACCTTCGCAAAGATCCAGTTGTCAATAGTTTCCAAATATAAAGTGGATACATAGTTGGAATGATCCAAACTAAGTTTAAAAGAAACAATATGTATGCGATGATTAAACCCAAATTAAACTCCTAATTCATACGAAGTGCCAATACCGAGAATGGTCACGTCATCCATCATTGGGGTATTTCCCCGAAACGAATGGAACTGCTCCATCAGATAGTGAACAGTATCAACTAAACTTAGTCCTAAACTCTTAGCAGATAAAAAACTGGAAAGCAATTTGGATTCACCGAGTAAAAAACCTGCCTCATTTTCTTGCTCCAAATAGCCATCAGAAATCATAAACAAACGATCCCCAAGTCCAAACGGTAAATTAGAATCCATATATTCGACATCCTTCTCAAGACCAAGCATAAGACCCGACTCGTTTAGAGGGATGACTTCCGATTTGCTCAAAACATACGGCTCATTATGACCTGCTGATGCATAAACGAGTGAATTTTCTTCTAATCTCAAATCCACGATCACAGCCGTGAACTGATTTGATTTTTTACCATAACGATCGATAAAGATTTGGTTTAATGCGTACAAAACATCAGAAGGATTCGGAGCAATGTGTTTAATGTGATCATATTCTGCTTTGATCGCCATCGTAATGAGTGCCGCTTGTACACCGTGCCCGATGGCATCTGCCAAAAACAAACGAATTTTAGATTTGTCCAAACGGATCACATCGAAAATATCACCACCCACTTCCGCCATTGGCTCAAATTTCGAAGCAAAATCCAAATGAGCAATGTGCCGTAAACCCAAAGGCAATATATTCCTCTGGATTGTTTTTGCTGTTTCCAAGTCTTCTTGTATGATTTTAAGAGATTGAGTGAGTTTTGCTGTTCGTTCTTTTACCATCAATTCAAGAGTCTCATTTTGTAAGCGTAACTCTTTGTTTTTTTGGATCAGAACCTTGTTTTCTCTTTGTTCTGCATTTCTAATTCTTGCAGTTAACAATTTCATTAAAGTCAAAGTTGATTCGGGACTTGTTTGGATGAGTCGATGAAAATCTTCCCTAGTTAACTTATATAAAACGGAATCCTCTTTTGTTGTAATGTTAACTGTTCTTGGCGCAGAATCAATTAAGGAAATTTCACCAAAATAATCACCTGCAACTAAATCTCCAATCACAAGAATGTCTTGTTTTGATTCATCCAGATATTTCCAAACTTTAACACTTCCAGATTCAATGAAATAAAAGGAATCACCTAACGTATATTGCTCGATTACCAAAGCTTCCGATTGATACTCAACTTTTTTCATTTCCTTTTTTAGGAAACCTAAGTCGAGAGTTAGTTTTTCATCGGAGCTCATATTTTTTATTCTGGTTCGCGATTTACGGCATCTATTGTAAATGCTGGTTTACAAACAGACCAATATTCTGCATCTTCCGAGAATGGATTGGAATATCTAACCCTTGATCCTTTTTTGATTAAAATCGATTCCCCAGCAGAGAGAACTAATGTTTCACCATCCACTTCAATTTGTTTTTTCCCTCTCACCATCAATGTCCACTCATCAAATTGAGGATATTGAAAAGGTTCTCCCCAACCAGGAGGTGCAATCATATGAGCAATAGACACTTCACTGGTATTAGTTGATGGTATTCCAAAGTGTTCCTCTATCGTTTTATTGCCAGGAACAGGAATGATCATTGGATTTTTTTGATGAATATAAGCCATACTAGTTACCTGGAAATTTAAAAGCGTATTTATGTTTGATTAGATCTTCCGTATATGTCCACAAATTCCTTCTGGCTACTTTATCATACGAAACCGGAGAACTTTTTGCTTCTTTCTTTTTTACAAAATATTTCCCAGAAACGTTATTTAGGTTTGGATCAGTCGCAAGATAAATTGAAGTTTCCGCACCCTTTTCTTCTGAAATGGCAAAAATATTTTGCGCGAATGTCAAAACCACTTTCGTGAGACCGTCATTGTTTTGTCCAAATTTGGTTTTAACAAAACCAGGATGTAAACAATTCACTGTAATCTTAGTTTGGTTTAATCGCTCTGCTAATTCGTAGGTGAAATAGATATTCATTAATTTTGATCGTTGGTATTGTTTCCAACCTGAATAGTTGGTTTCCCCCATTAGATCATTAAATTCCAAAGAGACACCTTCATGTGCCCTCGAAGCAACATTAATGATACGAGCTTGGCTAGCATTTTTTAAGGAAGGAAGTAATCCCAATGCCAATATGAAATAGTTTAAGTGATTTAAAGCAAAAGTTGCTTCTAACCCCTCGTTGGTAACGACTCGTTTATCAAAATAAGCACCTGCATTGTTTAATAATACATCAATTTTAGGATGATTATTTCTGATTTTTTCCGCTAACGCAAATGTTTCTTTGGCAAGAGATAAATCAGCCACATAAGGATGCACTTTAACACCGTGGACTTCTAAACTGTAAACAAGTGCAGAAAGTTTGTCTGGGTTTCTGCCAACTAAAATTAATTCATTTTTTGATTTTGCAAATGAATGGGCACATACTCTTCCAATTCCATCCGTTGCACCGGTGACTAAGATCAATTGACTCATATAAAAGTCTCCTCTTCTTCTTTTTTAGGAATACTAAACTGAAATACAGAACCTGAAGCTCCATCACTATCCGCTGATAAAGTCCCACCATTGACAGTTACAAACTCTGAACACAATAATAAACCAATTCCATTCCCAGTTTCACCCTGTGTTCCAATCGATTTGATCACTTCCCCTGGTTTGAATAACTTATCAATGGTTGTTTTGGACATTCCAACACCAAAATCACGAATCGAAACCAACCAATGAAAACCAGTGTCAATCGCAGAGATTTGAATCTTTGAATTTTGATGACTGAATTTTAGTGCATTTGAAATTAAATTGCGAATCACTGTGATAATCATTCTATCATCACAATATACCATTGCATGATTAGGGATGTTTATCTCGAACTGAATGCCTTTATTTTTAGCACTCAAAGAAAAGAGTTCCACACATTCCGATACAATCGAATCTAAACGATAATAATTGGGGCGAAACTCTTCTTGTCCTCGTTGTAACTTAGACCACTCTAGTAAATTTTCTAAAAGAGAAAAAACTGATTCCGTTGCATCAAGCAGAGATTGAGTCATTCCCGCCAATGCATCTTCTTTCTTTTTCATGTCCTCGTTCAAAACTTTGAGTAACATTTTGATGCCTGCAAGAGGGCCACGTAAGTCGTGTGAAATGATAGATAAAAATCGATCTTTTGTTCCGTTGGCAACAAGGAGTTCACGATTCACATTTGCCATTTGTTTTTCTAAATTTCTTTGTTCCGTATTGTCGCGAAAAACAAGTACCATCCCAATTTTTTTCCGGTTCGAATCACGGATTTGTTTGGCGGTAACTTCCCAGAATTTACCATCTTTTTCCCATGTCCACTTCGATATGGTTCTCTTCTCAGACAAATGATCCAATTTGGTGATGACTTCAGGAGTTTGAAGAAAAAACAATTTGTGAGATACCAAAGCCACCTTTTTGTCTTTGATCGAAAATAAGTTTTCAGCTGAGCTATTCCAATCCACAACTCGATTGTTGAAATCTAAAATAACGACTGCTTCATCTAATTCATCAACGATCTCACTTCTTACCAAAGGAAGGAGGTCAAACATACGATAATATCCAATCGCAAAAAAGATCAAAATTGCCTGCATTGTACTCATAACGGCCGTTATGTTCAAACCAGGTAATGGACGGACTCCTACTTTATGCAAAATAGCAGTCACCCAAATGAATAAAAATGAGATGAGGATCAGTAAGTATCGATTGCGTTCCGTGTCTTTTGACTGAAGGATTCCTCTCAAAAGAAGGATTCCAACAAAAATTGACCAGAAAAAAGAAAGCAGATAAGATGCTATAAATCCGCCTACATTGGTTTCCTGAATCCATTGGATTCTTCCGTTCACATTGATTAGATATGTATCCAAAGTTAGTGTTTTGAAAATTGGATCGAGAGCACAAACAGCTAACGTAAATAAAGGTTGGATTATAATAATGACCCAGAACCTTCTTGTGAGAAGATGTTGATTATTTGTAAATTCGATGGAAACAAGAACCATTCCAACATTTGCAATCGCAACACCAATATAAAGCAAACTAACAAATGTTTTATGTAAATCTGGTGTAATATAGATAAAATCTAAACCATAAAACCCAGTCCACATCATGGAACCAAGAACTAGAATCAATAAATATTTAACTAAATTAAGGCGGAAGGATTTAAGAACAAACAGCCCCAATCCTAAATTGAAGCTGAAAGCTAGAAAGAGAAGAACGCTATAAGGATGAAATTGCCACAAACTAGGTCTCTTCGCTGCTTAACATTTCGCAGTTACCATCAAAGACAACACCATCTGCGATTTGAAGTTTTGCAGTGCGAATGTTTCCTTGCACTTTGCCTGTAGACAACATTTCTAACCTTTGTGTTGCGGTTACGTTACCAATGACCGTTCCTCCCACAACAACAGTTCCTGCTTTGATATTTGCTTTGACACGCGCCCCTTCGCTAATCACTAAATAACCGTCTGAAATAATTTCACCAGTGAAATCTCCAGAGATTTGAAGAGGTTTTTTGAAAGCCAAAGTTCCACTGAAGGCAGTTTCTTTTCCTAGTATCGTTGCGATCACACCGTGTTCGGTAATGGTTGGTTGCATTTCTTTTTTTGACATAGTTCCTATTTTGTTTTCATGTTATACACTCCGTCCCAATCTTCAGGAGGAGGATCTGCGATATAATCATCACAACGTTCAATATAAAGTTTAGAAGGACCGTCTTCTGGGTGAATCGCTAATGCTTTTTTGAATTCTTCTTTCGCTTCCACAAACTTACGTGATTTGTACAATGTTAGTCCTTGGTTGTAATGAACAAGCACTGATTTCATTTTCTCGCTAACGATCATTTATTTGGGCTCCTTAAAGAATACGACAACAGCGGTGGAATAGTGGTCGGCGTGGCTAATCGACACTGAACTACCCGTAAATCCTTTCTCACGGAAAAACTTCTCAGTTTTCCCATGGATGACTAGCGTTTTTTTCCCGAAATTGGTTCCCGCAAGTTCAATCTCACGCATATCAGCGACTTGGCCTGGCTCCAGATCCAGGGCTTTGATCACGGCTTCTTTGCAAGCAAATCGACCCGCTAAAAAAGGCACAGGGTCTTTATGTTTATGGCAATACTCCACTTCGTCTTCGGTGAAGACTCGCTTCAAAAACCGATCCCCGTGTTTTTGTAATAATTCCCGAATTCGCTCGTTTTCGACAATGTCGTTCCCGACTGATAACATAAGTAGATTTATTTACGTCGAAGTTCTGTGAGTCGAGCAAATAATCGATTGTTTTCTTTGTGATATGGACGCCGTAACTTCACTCGTTCGGAATAATCAAACGCAGCGACATGATCTCCCATCGAGAATAAAGCTTCTGCAATGTAAAATAACGTTAAGCTATCCGAAGGATTTTTTTGAATATAGGAGACCGCGAAAGCAAGGGGGAAATGGGACATACGATGTTCCGCATATAGATAAATTTTCTGAAATGAAAGTGGAGCTTCCTTGATATTTGGGAAATGAGAAGAAATCATTTTTTCCACTTCGGCCCACTGTTTTTGTTTGTATAAGGTGAGTGCTCTTAAATACACAATGTGTTTGGGATGAGATTTGGGGATGTTAATCTCGGATCCATTCCCAATGTATTCAACACGTATCAATGAAAGATCATCAATCAATTCCCCTTGTCTCTTGATTGCATCTCGGATGGCATACAAATCACCCATTCCTTCCAAGGCAGTTTTCAAAAACAACTCATCATCCTCGTTAACTTCCATTTCTCCTTCAGAGCCAATCAAAATATCATCACGTCCATCAGAACCGATTAGGAGGATATCTCCCTTCTCCATTTGAAATGTATTGATCTGAAGGCTTTTTTTAGAAGCGAGTAACCCTAATTTCGAACATACATAGTTATGTGGCAAAAAGAAAGTTTTTCCATTTCGATAGATGACTGGTCTTGGGTGTTCTGCATTTAGAAAATAAAAAAATCCAGTTTCATCATCAATCAAACAAAGAAACATAGAAATCAACATCGATCCATCGAAGGTTACAAGTGTATTATGCAATTCATAATATGCATTGCTGACCCATTTCTCAGGAGTCATCTCTCTTACTTCTTCAGACTGGCCGTTTCGTTTGATAATTGCCTCAAATACCGAACCAATCACCAGAGCACCACTTGCACCTTGCATGGATTTCCCCATTGCATCACCGTTTAGAACAACAATATATTTTTTGTTCTGCAATTGAATGGAAGAAGACACACACAAATCTCCACCAATCTCTGAATTCCATTGTTTATATGTGAACTTTTTCTTTTGCTCAGTAAGAAACTCAATATTCAAATTAGAAGATTTTGCATGATTTTGCGTGAGAGGCTCAATCAATAGAGATGCAAGAAAATAATCACCATCTTGTTGTTCTTTTAATCCCTTCACTTCCGTTAGCGCAGAATTTAATTCTTGCGTTCTTTCATTCACCTTCTGCTCAAGATTGGAATAAAGAAGCGAATTCTCTATCGAAACAGCAATTTGCGAGGACAATATTTTTAAGATCTCCACTCTACCAGGAGTGAAAGCATCAGTTGTTAAATTGTTCTCTAAATAAACAATGCCTACAACGCTACCGTGGCTGAGGATCGGGTAACACAATAAGGACTTGGGAAGGTAAGTTTTGACATATGGATCATTTTTATACTCTCCTTCTTTGGCAGCATCCCCACAGATCACAACAACACCAGTTCTTGCCACATAACCAATAATTTGCGATGGAATCTTGCTCTGATGAATTGATGCGATTGACTGAGTAAAATCCAATTCAAAAGGATTGTCTGCGTATACCGAAACCGATTCATTTTCTAAATTGGATTCTGCAATGACATGCCATTTCGAATTCAAATTCAAAATGAAATACCCTTTTTCGGCACCTGCATTTTCTAAAATGATTTTCATCATTTTTTCCAACAATCGATTCATCTGAATTTCTCCAGAGATTGTTTGCGATGCCTTAATAACAGTATTGATATCTAAAGTAGAGCCAACATCGCCAAAAATATCCTTTGTTGTACTTAACAAAGAAACATTGTCTGTCGAATCTGTTCGAAAATTTCTTCCGATGTATTTTTTGAGGGAGATATGCTTGGCTTCTAATTGTTTTACCTTTGAAATGAATCCATATTTCCCATAACGATAATGCGCTTCCACCAAATGTAAGTTACTATATTGATCAAAGCCCGTTTCTCTCCACATTCTAACCAATATTTCATTCGCAATCGCTTCTTCTAAAATGTAACCTGATTCTCTGGCAAGGGTAATCGCTTTTTTGCAAATGATAACAGCTTCTGACTTTTGATTCGAAATGTACATCTCAATGGCAGAAATGATATCGTATTTATGTCCAAAGTTTTCGGGAGAATGATTCGCCCAAACCTTCATACGTTTGGACAACGCCTTTAACCTTTTCTGTAAAATTGGTTTTGGTATTTCTCTAGCTAGCAATGGATTTGAGATCAGTTCATACACAACAAGAGCACCAAAAAATACATGTTCGGGAACAAACATCATTCCAAAAACAGCACCCTCTAAACCATCTAATTTGATGGAAAATTCATAAGCTTTCTTCAAATCTCCTAAAAAGTATTCTAACCTAAGTTTACATAGATAATAATCAAAAAGAGCATTGGCATTCCCTGTCGATTCCCACTCTTTTAGTGTTTCCGATTCTGAAAAATAACGTCCATTTAAACTCAAAGCATTTGTAGATTCTCCGCGCATACTTTCCACAAATTGCATATTCAAACGATGAACTTGATACGCATGGTGTTGGCGCAAACTGATCAATGAAGCATCATATCGAAGTTGGCTTTTATATAAATCGTCTAAGTTTTCTCGATAAAGTAAAGCTTGGAAATGGATATTGTTGAGCGAATAAGAAGCATATTGCAAATCACCTGTTTCCATTCCTGCCAAAAAACTATCCCAAAATAAACTTTTGCCTTCCTTGGCATGATTTTTCCAAGGGGAAATCATGCATGTGTACATAAAAATGGTTCTACACTTGAATGCTTGTGCATCCAAAACATCAATTAGCTTAACACCTAACTTTCCAAACTTAAGTCCAGACTCATAGTCACCTAACCCTGAACCTTGTATCATACCCATAGCGCAGAATCCAAACGCACTCAATTCACAAAGGCCATAAACCAAACTATAATTCACCATTTTAAGCACAATGACTGGGAATAAATTTGGTTCTGCTAAAAAAGACGGAGCAACACAAGCATTGAGTAAGCGCATGATTGCCAAATACTTAGGATCCGTTGCGATAGGCAGTAATTCCAACTCCTCAATCGGCTTTCGACCAAGTCTTAGCTTAAACTTAATAATTTCTTTGAGTGGAGAAAGGGAAGTTGGATTTTTTGGCAACCTAACTCCTAACATTCGCAATGCTTGCTTTAATGTGACCAAAACTTCTTTCATTTTGTTTTGAGTTACAAGCATGGACGATTGTAGTTCATAGACTAAAATTTTGTCCAAATCTGATTTGGCATGTTTTAAGATATAATTAAAACTGCTTTCTGCTTTTTCAAAATTTTTGGATAAATAAGCAGAACGAGCATATGCTAGATTAAGTTTTAGTGTATTTTCATATTGATCAGTCCACTCCTCATCACTCATCAAACCGACCATACGCTCAAAAAAACTAAATGCAGCATCGTAAGCAGAGGAGTTTAAGGCTTTAAATCCAGCTCTTTCATTGAGCGTTCGCAATTGAACCAACTCTTGCTCTTTGGTAATTTCCGAAGAACCTAAGTTAAGTTGGTTGACTATGGTAAATAGATGGTCATCTAGTTTGTATTTATAAAGAATCGATAGATACGTCTTACCAATCTTATAATGTAATTTTGATTTTTCTTCTGGAGAAATGATTTTATAAATTGCTTCTCTAATTTTATCATGAATAAAGTTTGCGTCTTCTAACCCTAAAATTAAAAATTCCTCGTTTGCCAAGGCGACCAAATCCATGGATGCCAAATGAAACGGTCTTTCGGCAATCGTTGCATAAATATCATGGCGAAACCAGTTACCAATGCATGCTGTTAATTTCAAAGTTTCAATGAGATTAGGAGGCTGAAGATTGATCTTATCAATGATCAAATCGATCACATTTTCAGATATATTGACAGAGTTTATTTTATCCTTGTCCCATACCCAGCGATTCTCTGAAAATTGAATGAAAGATCTCTCATAAAGATTCTTAAACATTTCATTTGCATGAAACGGATTCCCTTTTGTTTTTTTCCAAATGATCTCAGCAATCCCTTTGATTTCTGTCTCAGGAAGGGACAAGGTTTCAGAGACAAGCAAAGAAATATCAGATTCTTTTAACGGTTCTAATCGTATTTCAGTAATGGAAGTTTTTGTTTCTCTTAACTCCTCCAACAAACGAAAAAATGGATCGGTAGGGTATATTTCATTGTCCCTATACGATAAAATGATAAAAAAATAAGAAATCTCCGGATCAGTCAAAACTTCCTTTAACAACAAAATACTAGAGGAATCCGCCCATTGCAAATCATCCAAAAACATAACGACAGGATGTTCTTTCGTACAAACTGTTCGCAAAAATTTTCGAAACACTAAGTGGAATCGATTTTCAGTCTCTATCGTATCAAGCTCAGGAGGTTTTGGAACCTCACCTAATAGTTGTGACAACTCTGGGACCACATCGACAATGAGTTTTGCATTACTACCTAACGCATCAATCAATTTGGTTTTCCAATGACTGACCGCAGTTTCGTTTTCTGATAGTAATTGTTTCACCAAACCTTGTAGCGCTAAATAGATTGCCCGATACGGGATTGATTTTTTATATAAATCAAATTTCCCAGAAGTGAAATAGGCTCTTTCAATGGTAACGGGTTTTTGGATTTCGTTGATGAGAGCAGACTTCCCGATACCAGAACGTCCTGAAATTAAGAAGATTTCTATCTTTCCTTCAGTTGTATTTAAGAATTTTTGTTCAAACGTTTTTAACTGAGATTCTCTACCATATAATTTTTTTGGTATTTGAAAACGAGAAGACTTATCATTTTTTGCCAATTCCATTTGAAAAGAATCTAATGCTTCTTTTCCATTTTCTAAAAAAACTGATTGAATTGTTACTAAATCAGACAATAACCCTGTTGCTGTCTGGTATCGATCTTCTGGATTTTTTTCCAAAAGTTTCATAATGAGATCAGAAAGTATTTTCGGAGCATTACTTCTTTCTTTTGGGGCCAGTGGGATTCTAGCCAAATGAGCATGAACCATTTCCAAACTATCTGTATATAAAAAAGGAAGTTCGCCCGTGATTAGTTGGTAAAGTGTTACTCCTAAAGAATAAAAATCAGTTCGATAGTCTACAGTTCGATTCATTCTCCCAGTTTGCTCTGGTGAAATATGAGCCAAAGTCCCCGTCAAACTTTGATTCATTGGTAAATAAAAACTTCGATGAGTTAGTAACGTAGCCGATCCGAAATCAATAATTTTCAAATTCCCAGACTCAGGATGATAAATTATGTTTTGTGCTTTAATGTCGTTATGCACAACTTTAGCTTTATGAATATCGATTAATGCTTTACAAATTTCTATAGAAATACTGAGAAATGTTTGTAAGTTGCTATATCGACCACTTAATTGTAGTTTTGCTAAATCGGTATAATCAATGTGAGGAAATACAATTGCTACAGAATTTTGATAGGACTCAAAACTAATAGGTTTTAGCGTGTAAGGAGAATCAATGGATTTAAGAATTTCATACTCACTCTTAAATCTTGAAATTTCATGATTATCTGGATATTCTCGATTGAGTAGTTTCACGACTACAGGAGATTTTTTATCATCTTCTCCTATATAAACAGAACTCCGCTTGCCTAAGTGAAGCTCTTTAGTGATTTTGTATTTGCCAATTGTAAACAAAAAGAATTCCTATCTTGCCGTTTTTCCGCCATCAACGGGAATGACTGCACCTGTTATAAAGGCAGCCCCCTCTCCCGACAACCAAACGCATGTTTTAGCAACTTCTTCTGGTGTTGCCATTCTCCCTAGTGCATAGGATTTCATTCTTTCCTTTTTCACTTCTTCTGGGTTTGGGACATTTGCATAAAAAACTTCATCCATTTCTGTTTGTATCCCACCAGGACAAAGAGCAATCACCCTGATCCCATGTGATCCATATTCCAAAGCTGCCGATTTAGTAAGTCCGATGATTCCATGTTTAGTCATCGAATATGGACCCGCTTTTTCTTTTCCCCGTAGACCTAAAGCAGAAGAGACATTGATGATGACTCCTCCCTTTCCTTGTTTTAAAAACTGCTTTAATTCAAATTGCATTGATAAAAAAGTACCTTTCAGGTTTACATCCATCACGGAATCAAAAATATCCAATGGATAATCAGCCGTTGTTTTTAGAACACCAGAAATTCCGGCATTGTTCACTGCCACATCGATTCTTCCATATGAATCTACAATGGTTTCCACAAAATTACGAACAGCTTCCGATTGTGTGACATCACATTGAAAAAACAAACCTTTGCCACCTTGTTTTTCGAGTAAAGATAGAGTTTCTTCGCCTTCTTGTTTTCTACGTCCACAAAATCCAACAATATAACCAGCGTTTGCAAATTCTAAAACAATTGATCTACCTAGTCCAGATGTCCCGCCAGTCACAAGTGCTACTTTATTTTCTCTCATTGGATTTCCCTATCTTCTATCAATCTACCATATCGATTGATTGCTTCCTTTATATTTGCCCGATCCAAATCAGAAATCTCCTCAAATTGAAATCCAGCAAAAAAGGTATCTTCATTATTATCGTCTTCTTTTACCCATAATAAAATACAAGTTCCATGGACGAACCCAACTATATCAAAATGCATAAAAAATTCTAGTTTCGCTTGTGTTGACAAATCACCGGGATGAATTCCTGAGCAACGCACCATAAATCCCGAAAATGAGATATTTTCAATCGTTGAAACAATATTTCTCCCGTTTTCACGAATGGAGATATTGTTTTTAAATCGATCCAATATGCGGAATCTGGGATCGATTTCATATACTTCCTCCTGAGTGCTTTTTAAGCGTTTGTATACTTTTAAAGGTAAAATACTCGCTGCCATTTCAATCTTTGTGATCTCTTGGTTTTCTTGGTACGCGGTGATCGCGAGTTTTGAATAATTCCAATAACCAGCTTTGCTAAACTTCACTTCCAATGCCTTGGCTCGAAGTTTGATTGGCATATTTATCTTTGCGTATTGTAAAAATTCCGAGTTCAAATATAACAATAAAAAGGTGACATCTTCAAAAGGGACCTTCCCAAACATATGATTACAAGCAATTCCAAATTGTCGTGAAGCTTCCACAATTTGCATCCCAGAGATATGTTTTAAATTGGGTGGCGAAAAAAATTTATGCGTAGGAGGAATGTATAAATTGGCAAAAAAAGTATCCCGTTTTGGAATTTCAGGAAACCTCTCGAAGATTTCTGAAATTTTAGATTTTTCAACATTGCCTACATAATAATCTCTTCTCTTGATGAGCTGTAAAATTTTGATTTCGTCAACTTCTTTGACCTGATCTTTGAGTACATATTGTTCGATTGTTTTGTCAAAATCATAAAATTGAGATAAAAACTTCCGACCTGGTTCGTTAATATTTGCTTCATCTAAAATACGATCTGCGGATTCTTTCCGGATCCGCGTGGGAATCGTTTTGAGTTGATAATTTGATTCTTCTGCGTCTGTATTTTTAAAATAATAGAACAAAAGGAACTCACGTTCCTCCTCATTCAATTTGGGAAGGACAACGTTTTCCATCACTTCAGAAGAAACGACCCGAGGAAGGGCTCTTCTAATATTGGATACAAAACTATCGTCTTGGTAGTATGTGCGAGTGTATCGTTTGTCGAGAGGTAAAACGGCTGGGAGATCTTCTTTTTCGGAAACCTTCATTTGTACCACCAGGAATCTACCTTAGGATTAGTCCGTAGATTCCAATGGGATACATTTCAATGCAAGTAATTTAACATTGATTTGATAAAATTAGGCCATCATCACCTAACAACAGTTACTGAACAAGGTGCGTAGTGCACCACTCGGTCTGAAACACTACCCATGATGAACCTACCAAGGATACCATGTCCTCGGCTTCCAATCACAATCAAATCTACCTTTTCCTTTTCTGCTAATTTGCAGATTTCCTCGGCGGGATAACCTTCCAAAACCACCCGGTTCCATTTCACTGAAGTTTCATCTAAAATAGGGTGGATCTTTTCAAATCGTTGTTCTGAAATCCACTTCACCCGGTCTTTTCCCGCAGGTGCTGCATCATAATACCCAGGAAGTGGGCCAAAATCTTCTACAACTTCTACGACATAACACACAGCGTTACTTGCTTTTGCAATCGCAAGTCCAAATTCTAATGCTTTTGCTGAACTTGGGGAACCATCAATCGGGATGATGAGTTTTTGAATTAGTTTTTCCATTCTTCTATTCTACCACTTTCCCACCGAATGGGAAAGTGAATTTCCTTTGATAATTATCAAATCAATTGATTTGTCTGCGTATCCTAACGTTTAGGGGTTTCAGAAAATTTGGTTATTTTTTTCTTCCGTCGTCTTCTTTTGTTAGGTAGTAAGCAGCAAGGATCGGAATGGTTGTGACTAAAATCACAAAGACCGCAACCACATTTGTAACTGGACGTTGTCTTGGACGAATAAATTCTGTTAACATCCAAATCGGTACAGTTGATTGTTGCCCCGCTGTGAAAGTAGTCACAATGACTTCATCAAATGACAAAGCAAACGACAACATGCCACCCGCTAACAATGCCGTGGCGATATTTGGCATAATTACATAACGAAACGTTTGCCATGGGTTTGCACCCAAGTCCATAGATGCTTCCACCATCGAGTGAGAACTTCTGCGAAGTCTCGCAAGTACGTTATTATAAACAGTGACAATACAAAATGTAGCATGTGCAATCACAATCGTCCACGTGCTAAATGGGATTCCAAATAATGACATGGCAGATCGAAGGGAAATCCCTGTCACAATTCCAGGAAGTGCAATCGGCAAAATCACAAGAAAGGAGATCACTTCCTTTCCAAAGAACTGACTTCGATAAACCGCAAGGCATGCAAGTGTTCCCAAGATGATGGCAATGATTGTGGAAATCAAAGCCACTTGGGAAGAGAGAGTGATTGCATCCCAAATGTCATTTCGTTCCCATGCCACTCCAAACCACTTGGTTGTAAAACCAGGCAATGGGAATTGAAATGTTTTTTCATCGGTAGAAAACGCATACATAATGATGATGAGGATGGGGATGTGAATGAATAAAAAACCAAGCAGTGTTGCCGTTTTTAATCCGATTGATCCTAGGTTCCATTTAGAGGGCATCGAAAGCTCCTAATCGTTTTGCAATCGTTAAATACACCATCATAATCACAATAGGAACAACAGAAAACGCAGCAGCAAGAGGAATATTCCCTGCGGTTCCTTGGTGGGTATACACTGCCATCCCGATGAAATAACTCGAGTTTCCAATGATGGTGGGAATGATATAATCTCCGAGTGTCAATGAGAAGGTAAAGATTGACCCCGCAACCACACCAGGGAAAGCGAGTGGAAAAATCACCTTACGAAAGGTTTGCATGGGGCCGCCTCCTAAGTCAGAGGATGCTTCGAGTAACGACTTGGGAATTCGTTCTAATGAGGCTTGGATCGGCAAAATCATATAAGGAAGCCAAATATAAACGAAAACCAAAAACATACCAATGTAAGAAAAGGATAACGAGCTACCGCCAATCACCGGAAGGGATAACACAGCATCTAACAAGTGCAAGAGTCCAAGTTTTTCCAAACACCACGTGAGAATCCCTTCTTTGGCCATAATCAGTTTCCAAGAGTACACTTTCACCAAGTAACTTGACCATAATGGCAACATCACACCTAAGTACAAAATCGGTTTTAATCTTGGCCCCGCATTCATTGCCATGTAGTAAGCAATGGGGAAGGCGATGATAGCACTCACCACTGTGACTGTAAATGCCATTGTAGTTGTGCGAATGATGATATCCCAGTTTGTACTTTGTCTAAACAAATCATAATACGACTCTAAAGTAAACTCTCGTTTGATGACTCCAGAAAAGGAATCAATGGAGAAAAAACTTTGAATGAGTAACGTAAACAAAGATCCTAAATAAACGACTCCCAACCAAATGAGAAGTGGTGCAAGGAGAAGAAGGAGCGCCAAACTCTTTCTGTAAAATAAAAAGGTAAATAACTTATCCAAGGCTGTGGTCATGAACATCCCCTATAGCATGTGCATATCGGAATCTTTCCAACCCACAAGCACCTCAGAACCAACGGCAATGTGTTCTGCGGAAATTTTTAGGTTTTGTGTGGATG
Organism: Leptospira sp. WS60.C2; assembly: GCF_040833955.1. Classification (NCBI taxonomy): domain Bacteria; kingdom Pseudomonadati; phylum Spirochaetota; class Leptospiria; order Leptospirales; family Leptospiraceae; genus Leptospira; species Leptospira milleri. Next base: position 2,651,152 of record NZ_CP162133.1, read on the forward strand.
CGATGATTTTGGAACCATTCGGAGTTTCGAAATGCATTTTGGATGTCGCACCAGAATACACTTGGCTTTTTAAGATGGCTTTAAAGGTTCGATACCCCGTGGAATGATTGTCTTCTTTTGCGTTGGCAAATACATGTACCCGTTCAGGACGAATCATGGCTTTCCCAGTTTGTCCCGTGAGACGTTTTGTTTCTTCAATAGACAAAATATTGGAGGTTCCAACGAAGTTCGCAACAAATTCCGTTTTTGGACGATTGTACAACTCTTCTGGTGAGGCAATTTGCTCCACCTTACCTTTGTTAAAGACAGCAATCCGATCTGACATCGAAAGCGCTTCTTCTTGGTCGTGGGTTACAAAAATAAACGTAATCCCCACTTCTTTTTGAATCGCTTTCAGCTCTAATTGCATCTCTTCCCGTAGTTTTAAATCAAGGGCTCCTAAGGGTTCGTCGAGTAGTAAAACACCTGGACGATTGATGAGTGCTCTTGCAAGAGCAATCCTTTGTCTTTGTCCCCCCGAGAGTTCTGATGGTTTTCGGTTCCCAACATCGGGGAGTCGCACCATCGCAAGCATTTCGGAAACTCGTTTGTTGATTTCTTGTTTGGATTGTTTTTTGATTTTCAGACCATAGCCAACATTTTCAGCAACAGTCATGTGTGGGAACAATGCATAGTCTTGAAAGACCGTGTTTACATTTCTTTTGTAAGGAGGGACACCTGTGACGTCGACACCTTCCAAAAGAACCCTTCCCGAGGTTGTATCTTGAAAACCCGCCACCATTCGGAGGCAGGTTGTTTTACCAGACCCGGAAGGGCCTAACATCGAAAAAAACTCACCTTTTTTAATTCCAAAGGAGACATCATCCACCGCGATAAATTGGTCGAATTTCCTTGTTACATTTTGAAACTCAACATCGTAAATTTGGCTCATTCCTTCTCCTTTAGAACTACTATGATGTTAGGATTTTATTTACTTCCAATAATGGAAATATAATCTTCTGCCCATTTTTTATAAGGCACACATTTTCTGCCACCGGAACAATCTTCTTTTGGAGTTCTCCAGAAAGAGATTTTTTCAAAATTGTTGAAACCGTTTACAGCACAACCAGTATCTCCAAGAAGAGCATTTCCTTTACAAGCCGCAGGAACTGATGGTACAGATCCGAACCAAGATGCTAAATCTCCTTGTACTTTTGGAGAAAGAGAGTGTTCCATCCATTTGTAAGCACAGTTCACGTGTTTAGAATCTTTGTGTAACATTGTACTATCTGCCCAACCAGTAGCTCCTTCCACAGGTACGATGGAAGCGACAGGTTGTTTTTCACTCACAAGTAGGTTCACTTGGAATGGCCATGTAGATGAAGCTACTAGACCTTCTTTTTTAAAGTCATCCACTTGGACCATTGCATCATGCCAGTACTTTGGAACGAGTTGTCTTTGTTTTTTTAACAACTCAATCACTGCATTGTATTGTTTTTCATCTAATTCGTATGGATCTTGGATTCCAAGTTCTGGTTTTGCTACCTTTAAATATAGGGCAGCGTCAGCGATGTAGATTGGCCCATCAAATGCTTGTACTCTTCCTTTGTTGGATTTTCCATCAGGAAGAACTTGTTCTTCGAACACTACGTTCCAGCTTGTTGGTGCTTTTTTAAAAACTTTAGTGTTGTACATAAGCACGTTTGGTCCCCATTGGTATGGAACACCGTAATGTTTACCATCCACTGTATGCCAAGGAGCATTTTGCAAACGAGAGTCTACGTTCTTCCAGCTTGGGATCAAATCAACGTTGATTTCTTGAACTTTTCCACCTGCAACCAATCGAAGCGAAGCATCACCAGATGCAGTCACGAGGTCAAAACCACCTTCATTCATAAGAGCTACCATCTCATCAGATGTAGCAGCAGTTTTCACATTTACTTTACAGCCTGTACTTTTCTCAAATTCGGTAACCCAGTCATATCCTTTGTCTGTTTCACCGCGCTCAATGTAACCTGGCCAAGCAACGATGGATACTTCTCCCTCGCCTTGTCCAATTTCTGAAACCTTTGTTTCTTTTTTACCGCAGGCAACCGCAAATGCGATTGAGGCTACTGCCGTAAAAAATACCACTCGTTTGTATGAATCGAATTTCATAAACCTATGTGCTCCTGGTTTTACTTATGTCAGGGATTAGATATCAAAAAAAAGAAATTAAGCAACCAATTCTGAAGTTTTCAAAAAAAAGGTAGGAATTTTTATCAGGAACGTTTTTCGTGAAAGCATAGGTTGGCTATGAAATACATCAAAGACAAAGACCTTTTTCGACAGGAAAATTTCATCGGCGGGGTATGGTGCCCTGCAGAAAACAAAAAAGAAATTTTAGTACATAACCCTGCTACCAAAGAAACCATCGGAATCATTCCTCATTCCACGGAAAAAGACACGCTGAACGCCATTCGTTCAGCCAAGGAAGCCTTTGCTGATTGGAAGGCCCGACCCGCAAAAGAACGTGCTGGAATTCTTCGCAAATGGTTTCAACTCATGATGGAAAACCAAGAAGACCTTGCACTCATCATGACACAAGAACAAGGCAAGCCCCTAACAGAAGCTAGGGGAGAAATTGCGTATGCTGCCTCATACATCGAATGGTTTGGAGAAGAAGGAAAACGGTCCTATGGAGACATCATCCCTTCTCATAGAAAGGATACACGTATCCTTGTTCTAAAAGAGCCAATTGGAGTTGTGGGTACCATCACCCCTTGGAATTTTCCTGCGGCAATGCTTGCAAGAAAAGTAGCACCAGCACTTGCGGCAGGTTGCACTGTGGTATCCAAACCTGCAGAACTCACACCTTATTCTGCCCTTGCCATGGCAGTACTTGCAGAACGTGCAGGACTTCCAAAAGGCGTTTGGAATGTGTTAGTCGGGGATCCCATTGCCATTGGAAAAACCATTTTAGAAAGTAAAGAGGTTCGTAAACTCAGTTTTACTGGATCCACAAAAACAGGGATTTATCTTATGGAAAAATCGGCTGCCACTTTAAAAAAACTCTCCCTTGAGTTAGGTGGCAATGCTCCTTTTATTGTTTTTGAAGATGCTGATCTTGACGAAGCAGTGAAAGGCGCCATGTTATCCAAATATAGAAATACAGGGCAAACTTGTGTTTGTGTGAATCGATTTTTAGTGCATGCCTCTGTCGCAGAGGCCTTCTCCAAAAAACTTGCTGAAAAAACCAAAGAACTGGTGGTTGCCAATGGAATGGAACCAAACGCAAGCCAAGGTCCTCTCATCAATGAAGCGGCAGTGGATAAAGTAAAAACACATATTAAGGATGCAGTGGAAAAAGGCGCCAAAGTTCTTGTGGGTGGCAACACACATCAATTAGGTGGCAATTTCTTTGAACCTACGGTTCTTTACCCTGTAAACTCATCAATGATGGTGACGCAGGAAGAAACATTTGGCCCTGTTTCTTGCATCCAAACCTTCCAAACAGAAGAGGAAGCGATCAAACTTGCCAATGACACTGACTTTGGACTGGCATCTTACTTTTACACGAAAGACATGGCGCGCATTTTTAGGGTCGCAGAACAACTGGAATATGGAATGGTGGGCATCAACGAAGGAATTATTTCTTCGGAACAAGTGCCTTTTGGCGGAGTCAAATTTTCAGGGATGGGTCGCGAAGGCTCCAAATATGGACTCGATGATTATACGGTAACCAAATATCTCTGCCTCGGAGGAATCAAATGACGGGCAATCAAAAACAAACCAACAAAACTCTTTGGGAAAGAAGATTAAAAAATGTTCCTAGAGGAGTGACCACTGCATACCCAGTCTTTGCGGAAAAAGCAAAAAATGCAGAGATTTGGGATATCGAAGGCAAACGATTCATCGACTTCGGTGGTGGGATTGGGGTGCAAAACACAGGGCATTGCCATCCAAAAGTGTTAAATGCCATTCATAAACAAGTAGACCAAGTCCTCCACACAGCATTCCAAATTATGCCTTACGAACCATACATTGTCCTTGCCGAAAAACTCAATGCAAAGGCACCAATTGACGGAGAGGCAAAAACCATTTTGTTTTCATCTGGGGCAGAAGCTCTAGAAAACGCGGTCAAAATTGCAAGAGCGGCGACAGGAAGACCAGGGATCATTAGCTTTCTTGGTGGATTCCATGGAAGAACAATGATGGCTCTTGCCTTAACGGGAAAAGTTGTTCCATATAAAAAAGGATTTGGACCCTTCTCAAGTGATGTGTATCACATCCCTTACCCAATGGAATACCATGGAGTCACAGAAGACGATTCCATCAAGGCTCTGAACAATTTGTTCAAAGCTGACATTGACCCGGCTCGTGTTGCGGCAATCGCCATTGAACCGGTACAAGGTGAAGGTGGATTCTACATTGCTTCCCCAAGTTTTTTAAAAAAACTAAGAGCTATTTGTGATGAACACGGCATTTTACTCATTGCGGACGAAGTCCAATCAGGTTTTGCAAGAACGGGAAAACTTTTTGCGATCGAACATTCTGGTGTCAAACCAGACCTCATCACCACAGCCAAATCTCTTGCAGCAGGTATGCCACTCTCTGCTGTGATTGGAAAAACATCCATCATGGATTCAGTAGAACCAGGTGGACTTGGCGGAACGTATGCAGGAAATCCAGTGGCATGTGCCGCAGGAATTGCTGTGATGGATCTTATCGAGGAAGAAGGGATCTTAGAAAAATCAGTACAATTGGGTTCACTCTTAGTCCAAGAGCTCAACGAAATCAAAAAAACCAATTCGAATATCGGCGAAATACGCGGATTAGGTGGGATGGTTGCCTTTGAACTCGTCGAAAACGGAGACCCACACAAACCGTCTGCCGACATGGCAAAAAAATTAACGACCAAAGCACTCGAACATGGTCTTGTTTTACTCTCTTGTGGTGTGTATGGAAACGTAATTCGTATATTAGTTCCTATCACAGCAGAAGAATCCGTTGTAAAAGAAGGTCTAAACATCATAGCAAAATCATTGAAGGAAATCTAAGCCAAACATGAAACAATACAAACTTTGGATTGATGGAAAATGGACAAACTCCACAGGCGGAAAACCGATGGACATCGAAAACCCTGCTACTGGCAAAAAGATTGCAAAGGTAATCGATGCAAGTGCAGCCGATGTAGACAAGGCAGCCAAAGCAGCTCACAAAGCCTTTTATGATGGCAGATGGTCTGGACTCACACCTAGCGAACGATCCAAAGCCATTTGGAAACTAGCCGACCTAATTGAAGAAAAATCGAAAGAATTTGCGAAATGGGAATCGCTCAACGCGGGAAAACCATACAAAAACCTGAGTTTGGCGGGAGACATCCCATTTGCCATTGATAACATTCGTTTTTTTGCAACTGCTGCGCGTGATGTTCATGGAAGCCGTGCGAATGAATACCAACCAGGTTATACATCTATCTTGCGAAGAGAACCAGTCGGTGTAGTTGGACAAATTGCACCGTGGAATTATCCTCTTCTCATGGCGGTTTGGAAATTTGGACCAGCACTAGCAGCAGGTTGTACGATCATTCTAAAACCAGCACCCGGAACACCGATCACCACACTCATGTTAGCTGAACTAACAAAAAAAGCAGGAATTCCTGATGGTGTAATCAATATTGTAACTGGTGGCAATGCAACGGGACAAGCCATTGTTGACCACCCACTGGTGCGTATGGTATCTCTCACAGGTTCCTCAGGCACAGGAAAGAACATCATGAAATCGGCATCGGATTCTTTAAAACGTGTTCACTTAGAACTCGGAGGAAAAGCTCCTCTTGTTGTTTTCGATGACATCGATGTCAATTTTTTTGCTGGGAAAGCTGCCTTTGGTGCCACTTGTAACTCAGGCCAAGATTGTACAGCAGCGACAAGAATCCTAGTTCCGAAAGCCCTTCAAAAAAAGATCACCGATGCGGTTGTGGATGCGATGAAAGCAGTGAAAGTGGGCGACCCATTTCAAGACAAAACAGAAATGGGGCCACTCATCTCTGCCATTCATAGAGAACGTGTGTTAGGATTTATCGACAGAGCCAAAAAACAAGGAGCTAAAATCTTAACAGGTGGTGGGATTCCAAAAGGTCTGGACAAAGGGTATTTCTTTGAACCAACCGTTGTGACAGACGTCAAACAAAACTTTGACATAGTTCAAAATGAAATTTTTGGACCAGTTCTCACGATCCAAGCGTATGACAAAGAAGAAGAAGCAATCAAACTGGCAAACGATGTCAACTACGGACTTGCTTCTTCCATTTGGACAAACGATGTAGCACGTGCTATGCGAGTTGCCAAACGGCTGGAGTTTGGAACCGTTTGGATCAACGACCACTTACCTCTTGCTTCTGAAACACCACATGGTGGCTTCAAACAATCTGGATTTGGTAAGGATCTATCGATTGAATCGGTAGGTGACTATCTTATCACGAAACACGTGATGGTGGGAGGAGTTTAAAAACTCGTTTTACAATCGCTCTTCTTTGGATGTCTAATAAACTATGGCATCCAAAGAAAATCCCATTGTCTCGTTTTACCAATGGATCTCTCCTCGTTTCCATCTTCTCGATGGCTTAGACAAACCAGGCACAATCGAATCTGTGCAAAAAGGAGCAGAGCTTGTTGGCTCCAACCTTTGGACCTTAATCTTTGCTATTTTCATTGCAAGCATTGGCCTGAATGTGAATTCCACAGCCGTCATCATTGGAGCCATGCTCATTTCCCCTTTGATGGGACCCATTGTAGGAATTGGATTTGCTGCGGCGACTAATGACTTCAACCAATTGAAACGGTTTTTACGCACGTTGAGCGTGGCCACTGTGGTAAGCATTCTCACATCCTTTATTTATTTTTCTCTTTCTCCAATCAGTGAAGCTCAATCCGAACTCTTAGCCCGCACAACACCGACGATTTATGATGCACTCATTGCACTCTTTGGTGGTGCCACTGGAATCATTGCCAATACAAGAAAAGAAAAAGGAACCGCCATTGCAGGGGTAGCGATTGCGACGGCCTTAATGCCACCTCTATGCACTGCTGGGTTTGGACTCTCTCAAGGCAATTGGCAGTATTTTTTTGGAGCCACGTATCTGTATCTCATCAATTCGATCTTCATTGCCATCGCTACCTTTATTTTTGTACGGTATATGGAGTTTCCAAAAGTGGATTGGGGATTGTACAAAGAAAAAGAGACTAAAGTAAAAGTTTATTTGTCTATTTTTGCGATCATAGTGATCATCCCTTCCATTTTCACCGCTTATCAAATTGTGAGATCTTCTTATTTCAAAGGCAAAGCAGAAGAATTCATTCGTAAAGAAATCATCACCGATAGCAGACGTGTTTTAGATAAGAACATAGTGTACGGTAGCGATCCAAAGATTGAAATCACGATTCTTGGAAATAAAATTGATCCAACACAGGAAGAGGAACTGAAGGCAAAGTTAAAGTATTATGCAATCGATGGAACAAAGTTAATCCTTCACCAAGATTTATCCACAACTGGTCTCGATACGTTAAAATTTGAAATCCTTTCCGAACTCTACCAAAACCAAATGAACTTGGGAACGATCAATACAGAGCTGATAGCAAAAGAATTACAAATTTTCTTTCCAAATTTAATTTCCGCAAGTTTTGCCAAAACAAAAAAGTATGATATGAATGCCAATCTTTACCTAGACACCAACTTGTTTGATTCCGAATGGAAAAAACTCCCTTCAAAAGAAGACATGGAAAAACTAGAATCCTATATCCGTTTACGGTCGGGAGAAAAACAAATCGAACTAATCACTCGGTTAAAAAAACAATGAAGGTTATTTAAATAAGATTTCAAAACGAACCGATCGTATGAACTTGTTTGGTTCGTTAGGCGAGAGATGCTTGCTTTAAAAATTCTTTGAATGTATCGATTTCTTTTGTAAAAAAGACAGGTCTAGGTGATTTCGTGTCTTTTAACAAAAACACAATGCCCTGGTTGTGAAGTACAACTTGGTCCAATTCCTCAGGCGTATAAGTGTATGTTACATTCCCTGAATGGAACAAAAACCTACCCTTTTCTTCCCGAAGATTTCCACTACCCACACGTTTGAAATTGCGAAGTCCATCTTCCATCACATCCAAGTCTTGGGATTCTTCACCAAACGAAAGTTTTCCTGAATGGTCCAAATACAAAGTCCCTTCAATGACGAAATGACTTTCTTCTGGTGGAACTGGTTCAGTTTCTAAACTCCCTGTTTCAGAAGGTCTTAAAACTTCTGATTTTTGGACGACCGATGGAGTCGGTTCCTCGGGATACGTAAAGGACAAATGGTGGTCTTCTGGGATGGCACGTTCTCTTCGAATCCTTTCATCCAATTGTGGAGATACCTGTGGAGTGGATGGCATTCGAAATTGGCCCTGTGTTTGGGGTTTTCGAGATTGGTAGATTGTTTGTTTGGGTTTCCCGGGAGATAGGGCTACATAAATAAAGCACAGAACTCCCACGAGGATCATTGCGAATGCGGCAAACAACATACTACCTATATTATCTTTCCAAACAGTAAATCCCTTGATTACATTTTTTCTTTACAAGGGTTTTGGAAACGGAAACCTTTCCTTTATGTTCGAAGATGAACCCTCTACTCTCAAAGAAAAAATTTATCGTACCATCATTGCTCTCTTTTTATTCATATTGGTAGGAACGTTAATCATTACCTTTTTACCTGGCGATGCAGAACAAAGCCTAATTGGCGCCATCACGGGTCAAAATTCCACAAAAGCAGGCTCGATTGCGGGAAGAAGTATTCCTGTGGATTATTTTAACGCAGCAAAACGCGACTGTTACTACCGCTACCAACAATACGGAAGGGAAACGGCTCAGAATCCAGAACTTCTTAATTCCTGTGCCTATTCCACGGTCCGAGAAATCTACATTGCCAATGACATTGCCTCAGCTGTTGGGTTTCAAGTTTCCGAAATCAGTATCAAACGAGAAATGTCCAGACAAGCTCGGGAAATTCACAAAGAATCGGTAAGCCAAGCGGGATATGGAGAGGAAGATTCTAGATCCCTTACGGAAATCTACCAACAAATTTACAGGTCTGCTCCAATGAACTACCGTATTGATTCAGCGACCGGATATGCTCTCTTTCCTAACTTTCTCGACCAACCGCTTACCCCAACAGAAAATGAACAAGAATTAGAAAGTGAAGCCAAACGGGCAAAAATTTCGTTCCGCTTGGTTGCCATTTCAGAAGTGAATTTACTCAATGCAGTTGAGTCCAAAATCAACATCACGGATTCTGAACTACAGAAAGAATACGATAAAGAAAAAGCAGAAGGAACACTTTCCAAAGATCCGTCTGGTAACTTTGTCAGTTTCGAAACCCGAAAACCCCTCCTTTTGTCCAAACTCAAATTTGATCGCAAACGAAAAGAAGTGGAAGTATGGAAAGGTCGCATCAGTCAAAAAATTTCAGAACCAAATGCACTTGATGCCATTGCAAGTGAATCAGGCCAACCCATCGAAATCGTATCAGGTGCTTCCCTATCTGATTTGAAACTCGTGACATCCAATCGTGGCAATAGTTATCGATTGGCAAACTCGAGCAAATTCTGGGAATCTTTGGCAAATGATCCGTTTAGCAAAAAAACCGTCGTTGGTCCTTTTTCTGACAATGACAAACAGGTTTATGTGGAATTCACAGCGCTTACATACGGACAACCCACAGCCCCTGCTCCGAAAGACCAAGCATCAGATTTTTTGAAACAAAGACAACTTCTCAGCTTTTTTCTTGAAATAAACCAGTCCTTAGCAGCAGAATACAACGTAGAGAAAAAAGGTCTTCTCTCTTTAGAATAATGCAAATCAAAGCCGACTTCATCAACCCATTCCTGGAAGCAGCCACCATCGTTTTCCGCGATGTTTTACAACAGGATCTGATCCGTGGAAAAATTGGGATAAAAGATTCCCCTGCACCGAGCCATGAAATTGCCATCGTGATTGGTGTTGTAGGTTCTTTTAGTGGAGAAGTCGTCTACAGCATGAACTACGATGCGGCTTACAAAATTTCTCGCAAACTAGTTCCAGGTTTGTCTGATGAGGATGTCAAAAACGAATACAAAGATATCCTTGGTGAGATTGCCAACATGACCACAGGAAATGCGATGAACATTTTTACATCGGCTGGTCAATCTGTCGAAATCACAACACCGAACATCCAAGAAACACAAAGTACATCAGTTCGATTCAATAAAAAACCAACATTGTCCATCAACTTGTATTCCAAGTTTGGTAGGATTGAAGTGAACGTTGCCATCGCTTGATGGCAACCCTTCTCCATCTCAAATCAAAAGCAAACCACCGTTATTCGCTAATAAGTCTTAAATAGCCGATCCCAACACGCGTAATCGTTCGCGAGTTTCTTTCCGAAAATCATATCCAGGTTTTGGACTTTTCCCTTCGACTCCATTCAAGTAAAGTTGATAGTACTTTAGGGAACGTTCCAAATCTCGTTCGTCCCAACTACTCTCGTATACTTTTCCTAAATAATGATGAGCAGGCAAAAATTCCTCTGACTCTTTGAAATTCTTAATGATCGCAACTAACTGGTGTAAAGCCGAGCGATACTCTTTTTTTCGAATGAGAAGAGTCGCCATCGCATAATGAGATCTTGGTGTCAGTTCTGGATGTTTCGGAAATTCGGTTACCAATTTGAGATATTCTTTGTATGCTTTTTCTTCCGATTCAGGATTTCCTATGCGATCCAAAGATCTTGCTAACTCAAATTGGGTTTTAATTTTAAGATCTGGATCTTCTTGTTTTTCGACTAAACTAGAAGACTCTTTGTCTTTTCCATCTAATCCGAATAAGTTGGTGTTTTCAACACGAGAATACTTGGCGGCATCCCCTTCCTTACTATAAGAGGAAGCAAATTCTTGTTCTGCTGATTGTTTTTGATCTCTCGAAAGATACGCTTTCCCTTTTTGATAGGAAGCTTTCGAAGGATCAATCACTTCCTTCTTTTTATTCTTTTTCGAATCTGGTTTGGCACTTATGGCAACCGCTTCAGCTTTGGAATTTCCATTGATTCCCAATTCTTGGCCTTTTGGGTTTGGTGTCTCCATAAGCTTTCGATTGGATCCTGGATTGATTGTTTGGGAAGGATTTCCTAAAGAAGAAGGATTCTGATCTGTAATTTTTTGATTTAGAGTTGGATCTTGTGTGGTTTTGTTTTCCGATTTTGCGTTCTGAATCGGATCGTTCCAAGTTTCAGGAAACGGTAAATAAATTTCCTTCGTTTCAGCTCTTAAGCTAGTAACGAACAGACAAGGATAACAAAAAGATAGGATTACAAAACAAAAAGTCTGTTTTCCCAATTTGAGAAATTGTAAAAGCGCTACGATCATCTCAGTTCTTTTGGAATTCGTTCTAAACTTCTTGGTTTTCCAAAGCCTTCTTTTGTTTCAGGAGGTTTAGGAAGTTTTAAAGTTTCCAAATTTTTTTCTTCGTTTTTTTCCTTTACCTTCTTTTCTAGTTCGGAAACACGAGTTAACATTTTCTGCATCCTTAGTTCATCATCGGAGGCATTTGAAGGTTCTATACTTTCTCTTGAAGGTTTCGGTAAAACATCGATTGGAGCTGGGATCAACCCATCACCTGACGGAGTGTAAATGGGTGGAACGGAGGTATCTTCTGTTTTACGATTACGGAAATCATATTCTTTTCCCAAAAATTCTTGTTCTTCAGGAATGGTATCATGCGTGTAACCGTTTGATTCCCTCTCACTTAAAAAATCGAACTGCATCCTGCGGTTGGATTCATATTTTAAATCTTCTGGATCCGACATGCGGACATCTTTTCGTTTGCGATTATAATCTCTTTCAATCTCAGTAATGAATAAACTTCGAGTGTCTTGTGCTAATTGTTGCCCTTGTGGTTTTGCATTTTCCCAACCATGAGACCAACCAATATAGATGGCCATAATCAGAAAAAATAGAAAGAGAGCGAGGGCAATTTTTTTGAGAAGGTCTTGGACTTGAGGCGGAATTTTATCCACAAGGCCGTCGACTGCCCCCATCATTTTTTGCGTGTCTACATTGACTTTAGGTATATTGATATTTTTAATATCCACAGCGTTACTCTTCCAAAATTTTAAAAACTACCCTTCGATTGGCAGCACGACCCTCTTCCGATCCATTTTCAGCAATCGGACTCGTTGGTCCAAGTCCCACTACCGATATCCTTGTTTCTTCTATTTTATGTTTAGACTTCAAATAAACTGCAACCGAATTTGCACGTTCCAAGGATAACTTTTGATTGGCTGCTTTTGTACCAACATTGTCAGTATGCCCCTCAATGAGTACCTTTAAATTGGAAGTTTTCTTTAGAATTCCTGCCAATCTGTCAAGTTCAGGTTCAGACTCTTTGGCAAACTCAGCAGAACGAAAGGCAAAGAACAAATTGTTCATCACAATTTGGTTCCCTTTTTTTAGTTTTGGCAAAACGAGTAGGACAGTTTTTTCTTTGTCTTCTTTTTCCTTACCCACCAAATTCAGATTTTGCGAAACAGGAAGGTATCCTTCTTTTTCCCCATAAAATCCATAATTTTCTTCATAGGGTAAAATGATGCTAAACTCACCATTGTTTGGATCACTGATCGTGGAACCGATTGTTTTTTTCTTGAAAAGGGATTCGTATTGCACAAAGGCCGAAAGAGGTTTCCCCTCTTCATCCACCACTTTTCCTTTGATGACCACTACAGGTTCTGGTTGGAAATTTTGAGGAATCGCCGCCATAAATAATTCCCCATCACGCGATACATAAGCCCAGTTCCCAACAGCAGGAATGCTAAAAAAGTTAACACCTCTTAGGTTTTGAGATAATTCTTGTGGTTCTGACCAATTCGTCCAAGAATCTCCATTCCTTCTGGAGATAAAAATGGAAATTCCTTCCTTTCTCCCAGATGAGGAAAAGTATAAAGTACGATCATCGGGACCAAGAAAAGGAGCCATCTCTTCTTCCCCGGTATTCAAAGTGTTCCCTAAATTGATCCCTTCTTCAAAGATTCCAGAATCATTTTGTAAACTGACGTATAAATCCAATTTCCCAAAATTTTTTCTTTGTTGCGCAGAATAGATAAGAGTTCGACCACTCGAAGAGAGAGCAGAACCACCAAATACTTGTTGGTGGGGGTTGTCCGCTTTTTTGTACCAATTATAAAAACTTGGGAATTGAATAGGATTTGGTAAACTCCAACCCGTTTCAGTTTTTCTTGCTTTGTAAAGCGGAGCGCGGTTTTGAATTTTTTCCGATCGTTCCTTGTATTCGTTTTCTAATTTAGTAAGAACGATATGAAACTCTTTCGCATTGGCCGCTTCTCTGGTTGCAATCTGCGATTTTTGCGTCATCTCTCGTTTCAATTGGTCGAGTAATTCTTCTTCTCCAAAATTTCCAAAAACAAATAGTTCGTTTCCACCAGGTAATGCCGAAATAACTGCAGATGGATAACGATTGTTTAATGGTGAAGGCAACTGTTCTCCTGCCATCCAAAATCCATATTGGTCACGTCTTGAGGCCCAAATTTTTTGAGTAGAGCGTCCCCCTTCTCGAACAAGAGCAGTCCAAAAGAGTATTTTACCGTCTGGTGTACATTGGGGATTGAAGGAAAAAAGTCCTTGGGTTACATATCTAGGGATTTTTTTTAAAGTCCAATCTGGTGTTTTGCCAGACTCAAAGGGTTCTAGCTCATAACGGATGGGAGAACATACCTCTCCTTGCACATCGCATAACATGCGTATTTTTTTCCCACTGAGGTAAGCGAGTTCTTCTTGTAATACGGTACTTGGGATTCGAAAAACTTGTTTTTCTGTCCGCAGCAAATGGCCTGTATTGAGGAGGTCACCCTCCAAAACCTGGATTCCATTTTTAATACTTTGCGAACTGGTAAGTCCGCTCCCAAAAAGGAGGAGAATGATGAGTAGAATCCGTGCCATACCATACGAAATGTCGGTTGAAACCTCCGATTCCCTTAGAAAATTGACCTATGATCCAAGCTAGCGGCATTACAGTCTCCTTCGGGAAAAAACCCCTTTTCGAAAACGTCTCCATCAAGTTCAAACCGGAGTGCCGTTATGGGCTGATCGGAGCTAATGGTTCAGGAAAATCGACCTTTATGAAGGTTTTGGCAGGCATTTTACAGCCCACAGCGGGCTCTGTGGTCCTTGACAAAGACATAAAAGTTGGATATTTGAAGCAGGACCACTACGAATACGAAAATGAAACGGTTCTCGGGACGGTTTTACGCGGAAATCCAGAACTCTGGAACTTAATGGCAGAACGGGATGCGATTTATGCCAAAGAGGACATGACAGACGAAGAAGGGATCCGCATTTCCGAAATTGAGGAACAATTTGCCGATTTGGGTGGGTATGAAGCGGAATCCGTCGCTGGTGAGCTTCTGGAAGGCCTTGGGATTCCTACGTCTGCACACAACCGCCCCTTAAACTTTTTAACTGGTGGATTTAAGTTACGGGTTCTTCTTGCCCAAGTTCTCTTCTTAAAGCCAGATGTATTACTTCTCGACGAACCGACAAACCACTTAGATATCAAAACCATCCACTGGTTAGAAGAACTACTCACTAACTACGAAGGTGTAGTCATTGTCATCTCCCACGACCGTCACTTTATCAACTCCGTGGCAACTCACATTGCCGACTTAGATTACAACACAATCCGAGTCTTCCCAGGAAATTATGATGACTTTATGATCGCAGCAGAACAATCACGGGAACAACTTGTCAGCGATAGCAAACGTGCAAAAGAAAAGATTGCAGACTTACAAGAGTTTGTTTCTAGGTTTTCTGCGAACGCAAGTAAATCAAAACAAGCTACTTCTCGCCAAAAGATGATCGAAAAAATTAAAGCAGAAATGGTAGAAGTAAAACCTTCCTCAAGGGTCGCACCCTATATCCGTTTCAAAGCAAAACGTGTATTAGGAAAAGATGTGTTTGAAGCGATCAACATTTCGAAATCTTACGATGGAAAACCCGTCATCAAAGACTTTAGTATCTCCATTACCAAAGGAGAGAAAGTGGGAATTGTCGGAACAAACGGTGTTGGTAAAACTACACTTCTCAAGATGTTACTCAAAAAATTGGAACCAGATTCGGGCCAAGTGAAATGGGGTGACTCTGTTGAAACCTCTTTTTTCCCACAAGACCATAGAGAAGCGATGGAACCAGATGCAGATACTCTCGTGGAATGGTTACTTCGTAATTCTCCACAAGGAACCGAAGTACAAGAGATTCGTGCCATCTTAGGAAGGATGTTGTTCTCTGGAGATATGGCAAACAAATCCACTACCGTTTTATCGGGTGGTGAAAAATCTCGTATGATCATTGGAAAGATGATCCTTGCTGGTGACAATGTCATCGCTCTTGACGAACCAACAAACCACTTAGACTTAGAAACCATTGAAGCGCTGAACTACGCCTTATCATTGTTTGATGGAACAGTGATCTTAGTTTCACACGATAGAGAGTTTATCTCCTCACTTTGTACAAGAATCATCGAGGTAACACCGGAAGGAATCAAAGACTTCAAAGGAAATTACGAGGAATTTTTGGAACGGGAAGGAAACGATTTTTACAAACGTCTCACTGGTGGAGCGATTCTCGCCACTTAAAATTGGTAATTTACAGAGAGATTTGCAGATTGCATTTCTCTCCCTGCCATAAACTCGGTTGTCACACTCAAACTTCCCTGCCCAAACTTTAGTCCAAAACTTCCATAACCAAAACTTGAGATATGATCATATCGTGTGGCTAGACGTATTCCAATCACACTTGGTAAGGAAGAAAAATCGTCAGGATTTGCGCGCGTCGATATCAGGGCATAACGACTGACTTGTAATGCAGTGAAACCTTGGTTGTAAACAAATCCAACACCAGGCACAAGGGAAAGAAAACCAATGGTCCAATTGTATTTTACATCTAATGCTAAAGACGTGATTCTTGATTGGTAAAACAAATCATTGATCCCAATCCACCTACGTTTGTCACCATCGATTCGAAATTGAGTAGGTCTTCTATCATAGGAACTCAAATACAAATCTTGGTTGGTTTGAAAGACCCCCATTCCAAAAGAAAATCCAGAGGATTCAGGAAAATAACGAAAAAGAACTCCATAATTTTGAATTCTACCACTTACTTCGGTATTTCGGATTTTCACAAAGGGAATATTGGCTTCGCTAAATTCATAAGGGAAAAAGTGAGTGGTAACATTCCATCGACTGGCATAGGGAGATGAGAACCACTCTCCTAAATTAGCAGTGACACTCAGCGAGGGAGAGGCCGCGACACCTTGTTTTGGTAAATTGCGGAGTTCTGAATTTTCATAATAAAAATCCCGAGCCTTGGATTGTCCGCGAGAAATAGTATAACCAAGACCAAATCGATAAGAAGATACATTTTGACCTCCCGATTGGTTGGAATTTAGATTTTGCAAAACAGCATTTTCGCCCATGGAGCGCAAAAAACCATCGGTATAAATACGATCTAACGCAGGTCCTGCAAAATTTCCGAGTATTTGGTATTCCGTAGGGATATTCGAGCACTCTCCACCCAAACAAAGAACTTGGGCATTTAAGGGAACCGTAAAAACCATTGGGATCAATAAGGTATGCAAAAGAACAAAAATATTGTGAGTGATCTTGCTGTTTAAACATCTCCTCCGTAAGAATCTATGTTCTTCCTTTCGCGAACAATTGAATGGCAACATAACAAAAATCTAACCTAAGTTATTGGATGGTTTGAAACCATGCCAAAAAAAGTTCCATTGCTTTTTTTCGATGAGATACTTTGTTTTTCTCTTCTTCGGGTACTTCTGAGAATCGTTTTCCAAATTCTGGATAATAGAAAATGGGATCATATCCGAATCCATAAGGCCCTATTTCATCATAGTTGTTTGTTATTAGCCCTTCGACTTTTCCTTCAAAGGAAACTTGGTGATTTGCATCCACATAGGTCACAACACAACTGTAATGCGCTTTACGATTTGAACTTTCTCCAAGCAAATGCAATAAATGCAAAGCTCTTTCCTGATCGGATAACCCAGGTCCACCAAATCGCGCAGAATATACACCTGGTTTGCCACCTAGAGCATCCACAGAAATCCCTGAGTCATCAGCAAAAGAGGGAATTCCCGTCAGTCGAAATAGTTCTCTAGATTTGATAAAAGAATTACCAAGAAATGTAGATTCAGTTTCTTCTGGAGCAAATGGAATACCAAGAGTTTTTGGGGTTACGACATCATAACCAAAAGGAGAAAGTAACATTTGCATTTCTTTTCGTTTGTGTTCACTGCCAGATGCAAATGCTAACGTTTTTTTTGTCAGTGGGAATCTTCCTCGTCTAGTTGGAACCCTTCCATAGCAGAAGCTAAGTCTGGGAATATTTCGAATACTTTATCCAACATTGTAATTTCAAAAAGTTGAATCAAATCTTCATCTACAACAATGACTTTGATATCGCCATTAATAGGTTTTAACTTACGTTTGGTGGCGACAAAAATACCTAAAGCGGTGGAACAAATATGATGAACCTTGGTTAAATCTAAAATAATTTTTTTGACGGAACCTTGGGTGAGTTTAGAAAGTTCCTTTTCGATTTCATCAGAATCTACTTTTAAAATAGCTCCTGAAAATTTGATAATCCTTATGTCATCCTTGACTTGAACATCCATTCGATTCAATCACCCCACTTAACAGTAAAACTACGCAAGTGATCTTCCTAACACCCCTCAGCTTCAAGATCCGAGCGATTTCGTTAAGGGAAGCCCCTGTCGTAAATATATCATCTACTAGTAGAACATGAAGTCCTCTTATGATTCTATCACTTTTTCTGAATTCAAATGCCTTTTTTGCATGAAAAAACCGACTTTCATATCCTTTCTCGGATTGTTTGTCCTTCGAAATCTTACGAAGATACGTATCTTCCCTTAATTTTGATCCTTTGAGAAGGCGTTCTCGGAGAGACCATGCGGCATGGTAGGGTTTTGGTCCCGCTTTGGCACTAGAGGGAACCAAAACAAGGCAGTCAGGTGGATCCAATTTCCATAGAGAGAACAAACGTTTAGAACCCAAACTAAGGTAACGAGATATCTGCTTTTCATTTTGGAATTTTAGAGAAAGGAAAACTTTTTTTGTAAATGGATCTCTGCTTCGTAAACAAAAAGCCTCATCGTAAAATACAAACCGATCCTGGGGAATGGGAATTTTGTCTGGAGTGTTTAAGAACGATTGGCTTTTGAATCCAAGTTTACAACAAGGCTTACACAACCCCATGCGCTCTGAGAAAAAATCATGAGTGCCGCATGTGATGCAAAATTTGGGAAAGAAAAAAGTTAGAAGAGAAAAAAAAACCCCTCTCATAACGAAAGGGGTAATTTACGTAAGAGTTTGGTCTTACTTTTTTAAGATTACTTTGCAGGTGTAGAAGATTGCGGAGTCGGTGCCGCTTCTACTTTTGGTTCATCTGTAGATTTTTGAATTGTAGATGTTGGAGGTGTTAGGTCCACAGAAAGTTTCACTTCTACCACATCTGATTGGTTTCCAACGTTATCAATTGCCATAGCTTTGATTACGTGATCTCCTTGCGTTTCAATTGCAATTGCTTCTACATATGGTTTAAATTCTTCTTCGTCAATTTTTACTAAGATTTTTTTCACACCTGATTCTTTGTCTGTTGCATTTACATAGAAGACATTGCCTTTTCTTTGGAAATTTTTTCCATTGATCTCAACTAAAGGATAAGAAGGAACGATTTCAATTGTAGGTTTTACATCATCAACCGTGATGATCATAGAAGATTCTGGGGAAGAGTTTCCAGATTTGTCAGTTGCAGAATACTTAATTACGTTTGCACCGCCAACTTCCAATTTAATTGGATCCGCATACGTTTTCGCTGCTTCTTGGTTGATACTAAATTGTACTTTTTCTACACCAGTTTGGCGGTCTTCAGCAACAATTGTGTATGTGTTGTTTTTAGATGCGAAAGGAACTCCGTCTAACACAAAGAGTTGTTCTTGTGGAACTAGGCTTACTCTTGGTGCAGTATTGTCTACATTCACAACAAGGATTTTTGGAGTTTCTGCGTTCCCTGCTTTATCAACAGATCGGTAGTAGATTTCGGTTAGGCCCTCTTCCGAAATGCGGATTGGCTGTGTGAACCTTCTGTATTCTCCATTTTTAGGTTTCCATTCGATAAAATCGATCATGGAAGAATCGTCTTTTGCTTCTAAGGAAAAAGATGTCTTGCTCGTGATAAAAAGAGCGGGTGCGTCAGTAGAAGAAGCTCCTGCTTCTTTTTTGTCTCCCAAAATGTCTTTTACAGTTGTCTCAACTTTATTTACACCGTCTTTGGCTTGTGTAGAGGTAGATTCTGTTTTTTGAATCGCCTTGTCTTTTGTGGAAGTAGTGGCTTTTGGGTCAGCAACCTGTGCTGTGATTTGGCCTGCGAAAAAAATTGTCAAAATGGCCAAAAGGTATTTGTGCGCCTGCATTAGTATATGTCTCCTTTTTACAGATAAAACATATATATCCGCCTATTAAGGAAATATTGTCAACATGATTGCTTTCAGAAACAGAATAAACCTGCTACTTTTTCTCTTTTGTCTATTGGTTTCCCCTATTTTTAGTGAGAGTGGAATTTGGAGAGAAATCCTACTCGAAAACTTTGAGCTTTCCAATTTTAATGCGAGTCACTTACGAACAAAACTCGAAACAGGTACAAAACTTCCTGAAATTACCCTGTCAACGAACTTCACTGCACCGATCCCTGGTTCCAAACAAGCGCTTGTCATTCGAATCCCGAAAGAAGCGAATTTACCTTTTTCGTTATATTTCCCAAAACCGATTGAAGTGAATGCGTTCATCAAAGAGATCTCGATCCCCATTTACTCATCGCAATCGAGTGGAAACCTAACACTCATCATAGAAACACAAGATGCAGAGGTAAGACAACTCAACCTAACATCACTCAACTTTCGAGGATGGCGCACGATCACAGTCTCCATTTCTAAAAATTTTGATCAAAACGATCGGGTGTTTTTACAAAAAAGCTCTATTCGTATTTTAGGATTCTTTTATTTGCCGTATGAAAATAACGATCCAAACCAAGAAGTTTTGATTGCCATTGATGATATAACTGCCATTGTGCGAGACAAATACCGACCTCTTCGAAACAAAGAAATCCTTTTAGAGGATTGAGAATTTATGGCCTTTTCTGAGTTTTTCTCCAGGGAAGGATCTGAAAAAAACTCTTTTCTTCCCAACCTCATGGCTGAACCTGATCCTAAATGGAAATGGAACTCTCCTTAGAACAATACGAAACCCTACTCAAATTAGTCTATATGGGGGATTGGGTCATTTCCACATTACAAGCCAAAGACCGTTCTGAAGACGAACCAGATTCTGATTCCAGATTTGCAGATGTGGTGCGTCATGTGTTCTCCCAAGCAGAGCACGCAGGACTTGGTAACATTGTTCAAATTGACCAAAACAATGGTGAACCTTATCTTACGCGCGAATTTGAAGAAGAAAGTGGACTTGTTGACATTTTGGAAGATTACGAAGATGAAGTGTTTTGGCAAGCCCTCATTGAACGATTGGCTCACCGAGATTTTTTACGTCATTTTGGGGAAAGGGCCATTTCTGAAATGGCGATCGAGGAAAGAATTGAAAAAGAAACCCCCTTTCACGACAAATGGGCAACGGAATTCCATGAAAACGGTTTAGAAAATCTCAAAATCTAAATCCGCCAACTTCAAAATATCTTTTCCCTTTCCGATTGGTCAAAATCCCACTTTCAATCTAACAAAGGTTACTTTGCTTTAGGCCAAAGAAGTCGATCTTCCCTTTGTTTTTTCTTCATCATCACATCTTCGTTTCTCATACGAAGAACATATTCCATTTGATTTTTACTTTGCGATGATAACAGAGTTGAATCCGTTGGATCACCCGCTTCACGTAACAAAAGTTGTATGGACTCAAAAGCGTTTTGATTTAAAAAATCACCGGTATTTGGAATTTTGGCAATTTGATACCAAAGTCTTAATGCATCAGATTGTAATTTGGAATCTTGTTTCCATTGCCCATATTCCCACAAAATTTTGGCTTTTTCAAAGACGCCATCCCGTTCTCGATAATGATTCGGTGTGTTTTTGATTAGAGTATCTATGATATCTAGCCTTTTTTTCACATAGGCATCTTCTACATCCATTACATTCAAAATCTTTTTCTCTTGAAGGAGTTTTTTATATTTTGCTTCTACTTGTCTCAATGTTTCGTATCGTAATGTTTGTTTTTGTTCTGGTGTGCTATTTTTAAGATAGTCTCTAACTCGGAAATATTGTTCTAAAGCCTTCCCTTGGATATAATAGATGTTTTCAATTGTAAATAAAATTTCTGTACCAGTGTTGGTGCCCAATTGCGCGGACAAAGTAGCCATCATTTGTCGCAGGAAATCTTCTTTGTTCAAGTTTTCCTGAAAGTAATCAATCGCAAAATAACTCATATCATTGCTAAATGGATATGCTAATCGTTGTAAGTTTTCATAATATAAGTCTCTAACAAATAGATGTAAATCACCCTTGTTGGGATCATAGCCCATATAACGAGAAATAAATTCATCCAACTGTTTTTCTTTTTTTTGTTTTAAGGTACGATCCAAGTATTTCGTCCTATCTTCCTTTGGCATCGATAACGGAGATTTTGGAGGTAGGTCTCCCTCTTTCGACAACTTCATTGTGATGGGTTGTGTGGATTCTTCCCCATTTCGAAACTCTTCGATGATTCGATTTCTTTCTTTGTGGACAAATAGATTATCTTCCGCAGATTCAATATCCACTCTAAATGGATCTCGAATGTTCTTTAAGGTTGGAAGTACATCTTTAACAATGATATCTTCAAAATCTCGGTGTCTTTTGATATAGGAATCAGAAACTCCTGAATTTTCATTGATTTGATCGTAATCATTGCGAAACTGTTTTCGTAAATTGGAAGTTCCTTCTAAGTTTTGGACTAACTCTTCCCACTGGCTTCCTTTGTATTTCCCTTTCGAAAACCCTTCGTTTCCCTCACCTTCTCCTTCTTCCTCACCCTCACCAAGTTCATCAGTAGATTCAGAAGATCCTGACTCTCCCGAATTTTTACCAAAGCTCATCTCAAAAGAAAGTTGTTCTTCCTCCTCGGTTGCATAAATCCAAGCAGGTCCACAAAGGATTCTTTGATAGATAGAATCAGAATGGTTAAACGAATATATAACAAACGTTATGTGAGACGCAATAGAAATATATAAGGCAATATAGAATCGATTCTCAAAAAGAACATCACGAATTCCTTTTAACATAAAAGAAAAACACAATTCCTACAATTCCCATAAATAAATATGACAATAGATTTCCGTAGAGTCGGTAAAATGTCATCTCACCAGGAATCACTGCTACCTTCTTTCGAATGGTAGCAGTACTTTCAATGGGAGTGAATTCGTTGTCTATATTTCTACCCAAATGGTCAGTGAAAACGGAAGTGCCAGAATTTGTGGAACGTACGATCCACTTACGAAACTCAATGGCTCGCATTCGTCCTAATGTATGGTGTTGGTAAGATTCTACCGAATTTCCATACCATTTATCGTTTGTTACGTTGACTATAAAATCAGGATCACCTTCAAACTTTCTTACAAACTCAGAAATGATCACTTCATAACAAATGAGAGGTAAAAAACTACCTATCTGTTTTTCTTCTACCTGGTTGGTTCGGTAGTGCTCTCGAACCGAATTTGGACTCAACCCAAATGTATCTTCCCAGTGTAAATCTTTTGCGACTGTGGAAGGAGTTTTCCTTGCTTCATAATACGGAATGAGATCCAATTTAGATCCTGGTGCAAATTGTCCTGTTTGCCCTGATAACGCATACATCCATTCAAAAGGCATGTATTCTCCGAAGATGAGTAAAAATACTTTTTGGTAACTATTTTTTCTTTCTCCATTGGGACTCATCAATACAGAAGAATTATATGTACGAATGTCATTACGGCTGATTCGGCTTCCCCGTTTCTCTTCTGGGATGTCAGCATCTAATTCATTGAAATAAAGATTGGCTCCGTGGCGTAACGTAATGATAGCCATAAGAGATTCAAATTGATGCCAGTAGATCCTCATGGCACGAGTGATTTCCGAATCATGTGTCGTAAAAAAAGGAACTCCCGATTCCGGCAAAACAACCAAATCAACAGGTTTGTTTTTTAATTCCTGCTCCACCATACGATCAATTCGAGTCATCAAATTCCGAATCTCTTCTGCAGGGTTTCTCCCATCTCGAAATTCTAATGGTGCATTTGGCTGGACAATGAGTACATCCCGCTCGGCGATTGGTTTCATGTGATTCCACTTGTTGTATAAATAAAACCCATTCCCAAAAAACACGAGTAGAACAAATACAAGAGCACCCAGTCCAGTAAACATTTGTTTTGCGAATATTTTATTTTTTTTCATTATCGAAGAAAACTTCGAAATCAAACGCATTGTCCTTTTCGGTTTTCTTATATAAAACAAAAAATAAGAAACAAAAAACAAAAACCCAGATAAACCATAGGCACTCGTATACTCTGCATTTTGTGCAAGTATATGGTTTTCCGCAACGATGTTTCCAAAATACCAAGGGAATACCTGTGGAGTCAAAAATTCAGAAACTAAAACTGCAAACGAAACGATGAGAGGGAAAAATCGCCTTACCTTGATCGCTAGAAAGGAGAAAAGAACTAAAAAAACGGGAAATTTAAAATTTAATAGAATTGCAGAACCAAGAAAGATAGGTACAGCTAAATACCACTCGAACCCTCCAAAAACGGTTGTCATGTGGTAAATCCAATGGAAAGAAACTAAGTAAAAAAGGATCGCAAAACCAAAACCATGATAGATGAGTTTTTTCCATTCACCACGATTTCGTTTTTCGATGACAAAAAGACCGAAAGGAGCAAACCAAACAAAAAAAGGTAAATTGGCAGGTGAGAAAGAAAGGAAGGAAAATACGGCTGTGACCGTATAACAAAGAACGGATATGAACCCTTCGCGTGATAATAAAAATCGAGCCAGTTTCATATCCGTTAGACTACAAAAGGAAAGTTACGATTTGTTGTAGTTATTGTTACCGTTTTGTACTTTTGTGAAAATCATCTTACCAGCAGCAGTTTGGATGATACTTGTCACCACTACCCGTACATCTTTTCCAACCAAATGACCACCATTTTCGATAACAACCATAGTTCCATCTTCCAAGTATCCAATTCCTTGGTTCTCGTCTTTACCTTCTTTGATGACGGAAATTTGGAACTCTTCTCCAGGAAGAACCACTGGTTTTAAGGCATTGGCAAGGTTGTTTAAGTTGAGAACTCGAACCCCTTGTAATTCAGCCACCTTATTTAGGTTAAAGTCATTGGTAACAACAGCACCACCCGTATCACGAGCCAGTTTGACTAGTTTTGCATCCACTTCACGAGTATCAGAATAATCTGTATAAGTGATTTTGACTTCGATGGAACCCTTTCTTTGGAGTTTGTTCAACATCTCAAGACCGCGACGACCACGGGCCCGTTTGATCGGATCAGACGAATCGGAAATCAATTGGATTTCACGTAACACAAAGTTAGGAAGGATGAGAGGACCATCCAAGAAGTGTGTGTCAGCAATGTCCAAAATCCTACCGTCGATCACAACCGATGTATCAAGGATTTTGTCTCTGATTTGTGATGTTCCACCCTCAAGTCCAGGAATGGAAAAACTAGAACCAGGTGCACCAGTGCCACCACCAAAAATAGCTAGGCCAGGCTTCTTAGAGAAAGCAATTCCGGCTTTGATTCCAGTGAGGAAAAAGAGAACTGCGACTAAAATGGAAACAGATTTATATCCATAATCGTTCAGCAAACTGACAGGGAAAGCTACGATGGAAAGTCCTAAAAGGGCACCAACACTAGCACAAAATACAACATCTGCTTTGATTTCGGGGAATAATTTGCGCTCACCAAAAACTAAAAACAAAGAATAGATCAGAACAACACAAGCAAGAACCCCCGCCAAAACGATGTTTTGCGATTCCGAATGTATAAAGAAAAACGATACCGAAGTGACAAGAACTGTCCCAAGGGCTGAAAGTAAATGTTTCATAACTCAATCCTTTTCAAAAGAGTTGAGCAAAAACGGAAGTTTATTCTAAATCTAGATCATCATCCAAGTCTTTTGGAGGTGGTGGTGGAGCCATTCCTTGCACTGAAGCCGCTAGCACATCGGAAACAATGTTTCCTGCTTCTTCTTGGGGTACACCCTTGCTCAGTGCAATTTCCATCTTTACTAAATTATAGGCGCTCTCGTAGAGCTTTCTCTCCATAATGGAGAGTTCTTTGCCATAGGCACGTCTGTAAAGATTACGGCAAACATCAGCCACTTCGAAAATAGAACCAGATTTGATCTTGTTCATATTGTTCTGGTAACGGACTTTCCAGTCCTCTTCCGTGTCGACTTCATCCTTTTTTAGGAGAGTAAGAACTTTTTTGATCTCTTTTTTATCAATGATCGACCGGATACCCACATCCATTGCTCGATCCACAGGGATGGAGACCTTCATTTTGGAACCTTGAATTTCCAAACTGTAGCAGTCTTTTTTCTTCCCCAGAATCAGCTTTTTAGCAACTTCTGTGACTTCACCTACTCCATGGATTGGGTAAACTACATAGTCTCCCACCTTGAATTTAGGCTCTTTAGTTTTTTCGTTTAGTTTTATTGTAGCCAAGTAAGTATAATAACTTCCGTAAATACTCTTACCAAGAGTATACCTGAAAAATGACCAATGTCAAGGAAGTTGGCAAAAATAGTTCAGAATCGAATGGTTTTTACTTCCGCACCTGTCAGCTGTGGGAGTTTCCCTCGAACCGCTTCCAAAGCTTCTTTTGCATCTTCCAATCGGTAATAATACCCAGCAAATAATTTCCCTGTCGACGTACGAAACATTCGACCCCGTAAATTGGGCTGGGATTCGATCAATTGTTTTCCAATGGACACTGCTTCTTCAGGACTAAAATCCCCGATTTGTACCATATAATTGATTTGGTCATTCTTGGGTGGGAATTTCAGAGTGGCTGGAAACGGAGAACTTGTGTTTGGTTCAGAGGTTGTTGTCTGAGAGTCTTGGTTCGATTCTAGGTCTCTATCGGTTTGCGAAAGTTTCGGTGACTGATAGGTTTTGTTTCCGACATTTGAAAAGGAAGTTTCGGAATTCTCTTTGAATTTACTTTCTTTTTGACCTAATTGGATGCCCACAACAAGACCTGAGGTAAATAGTAAAATACCACCAATGAGAAGGATGAATGCTGATTTCGGTTTTGTACCCACTCCCAAGGAAACGGAAGAATGGGGTTGTGCGGAATAGGATGGAACCTCTCCGTCAAAAGGTCGGCCAGACCGAAGCTTTCTGGAATAATCTATATTTTGCATGGGCGATCCGATTTCTCTATTACTACAATTGTCGGAAGGGGAAGGCAAAAAATAGACTGGTTTTTTAACATTCAAACAAAGTTTTATACTACCTTCCAGAAATCTGCTGACCAACTGACCTATAGAAGAACTAAAACTGCTGTTATAAGTAGTCGAAATCTTTTTATCTATACAAATTGGTACCACATTACTTCTTTTGAAATAGTCATTGAAAGATGTATGATTCATAAGAAATTGGATTACGTTTCTTATGAACTGTCCCCTTTGTGATTCTTTGTCATCGCTTTTTCATCAAAATAGATTTAGAGCATACAATCGATGCACAAACTGCCTTTCCATCTTTATGGACCAAAGTTTTTTACCATCCCAAGAAGATGAAAAAAAAAGATATCTAGAACATAACAACGACATCGAAGATCCAAAATACCAAAACTTCTTAAGGCCAATTGTAGAAAAAGTAATTCAATTCCAAACTCCAAAAGATGATGGACTTGATTATGGAGCGGGACCTGGACCTGTCGTTCAGTATCTATTAGAAAAAAAAGGGTATCCAATTCAATTGTATGATCCTTTTTTTCATCCGAACGAAAAAGCTCTTATCAAAACGTTCGATTATATCATTCTTACAGAAGTGGTGGAACACTTTCATCAGCCTAAAACTGAATTCCGAAAGCTGTACAATCTATTAAATCCAAACGGCAGATTATACATTTTGACTCATCCCTATGAGGATTCTATACTATTTGAAAAATGGTATTATAAAAACGACCAAACTCATACTTTTTTTTATACAAAAGAAGCATTCGAATGGATAAAAGAATATTATGCTTTTCAAAATTTAGAAATCGAAAATCGAATCATTCTCTTTCGAAAATAAAAAACACTATAATAATCCGATCAGTTCTTGTAACTTACGATTTTCCGGGGTCATTTTTTTCAATGTTTGCACTAGGTAATTTGTTCGATCCTTATCCCCCAACAGCCTACAAACATCCGCTAAGTGAATTAGGTTTCTAATATTATTTGGTTGGCGAAGACGCACCCTTTCACTTAATTCTTGTGATTCCAACAAAAAGGAAGGTGATTTGTAAATCGAAAACAATCGTTTGTACAAAACAGACGTGTGAAACATCCAACTTGTATCTGAAGGATAATTCTCCAAAGCCAAACTTGCAAATTCCATAGCTTTCAAAAGATCCCCTTCTTTTTCGTATAACTTTGTAATGTATTTTAGTTCTATGATGGATGTATCCAGAGCAGATGGATAAGATAATAATAAATCTAAGGCTTTTGCATTTTGTTTTTCTTTGATAAGTCTTTTGGCCTCTTTCCAATGTACTCCTGGCTTACTAAAAGACTCCAAGTTGTATTCTAAAGAAATCAGGCTCAAATCATCCGAATACTTCCCTTTGGATTGCAATACAACTTCAATATTTTGTAAATTCCCGCCGGATTCTTCAATACATTCCAAAATCAAGTTTTCATCTTCATTGATATCGCGGTATTTACCAGCATTGGAAATGACTAAATCATCTTTACCGTCAGAGCCACAGAATACCTTGTCACCCTTCTTCATTTGAAAAACCGATATAAATCGATTCGTAGGAATTTCCATCACTCCCAATTTATAATAATGGCTTTCTTGTTCTATAAACGATGCTTTTGCATCACGGTATAAAATCACCCAAGGGTGTTCTAAATTGATAAAATATAAAGTTCCTGTTGATTCTTCTAATAAACCGATAACAGCGGAAACTAACATAGCTCCATCAAAGGTCTCAAACACTTTTTGCAGATCCAAAAAACAATCATGAAGCCAACGTTCTGGAGATCGATTTGAGGATGTGGGATCCATTTTGGAACGGATGATAATCGAATTATAAACAGCCCCAAGAACGATCGCACCTCCCGCTCCTTGGATCGATTTACCCATAGCGTCTCCATTGATGAATGCTTTATATCGTTTCCCTTGTAAGATTAGATTGTATACGGAAAGATAATCTCCGCCTAATTGGTACTCCTTATTTCTGAAGTAGAATTTTTTATATTGGTTGAGGATAGTATCAATAGTGACAGCACTTCCATCCACTTCCTTCCCGATCAAAGGATCAAACAAAAGAGTAGTGAGAAAATAATCTCCATCTTGTTGAGATTTTAATGATTGGATTTCTTGAGCGGTTTTCGTGATCTCTTCATTTTTTTTGGTAATACGAAGATTGTTCAAAAAAGAATGAAATCGATACCTTTCAATGATCAATCCACTAAAAATTCCTAATAAATAACTCAATGCAAGGTTTTGCATTGAGTATGCTGCAGCAGGTGTACTTAAATTTGGTTTATAGATGAATACATTGGTTAAAAAAAGAACAATCGAGATTGGATAAAAGACAAAAAGAGTTCTTCTTGGTAATGGAAGAAACGACAATATGATCACGACCATTTGAAGGCCAGATACATATGGGGCATCATCTGCAATTCTTCCTGTAAAAAATGAAGTTGAAAACAGAAGGTAACCATAGACGACATAACCCCAAGTTAATCCTTCTATCCTTGAATCTTTATTTTTTGCCTGATTGAGAAGAATGATAAACAAATAAAGTACGCAAAGGAATGTAAACCCAATGCGAAAATAAAACATTTCAGGGAATTCTGGATGAAGTTTTGCATCGGTATCAAAGGCAAACCCGAGTAAGGCAATCGCACCGATGATACTGCCTGGAAATTGGACAATTCGTGTTTGGCGATCAAGTTCTTTGTAATATTCTAAATTGTATTCCCTACGTTCGGGAATGAGATCTAGAAACTTAGATACGATCGCCCGGAAGTGTTTATACACGGTGCCTCATTAGACGAAAAAACCCGCTCGAAGGCGGGTTCTTTCAAAGTTATTCTAAAACTTTAATTAGAAATATGGTTTCGCAGGAAACTCAGTTGATGGTGCAATTCGTGAAATGATATCACCAAATGAGAATGCAAATAGAAGTGCCAAGAAAGCGAATGCCGAGAGGAAAATCACTCGGTTTAGCATATTGTCATACTTTAAGTGCATAAAGTATGCTAATACGAAAAATGCCTTACAAGTAGCGACTGCCATCGCAACGATCATATTCCATTTTCCAAGGTCATATTGTGCTACCCAAACAGTAACAAATGTTCCAAAGAACAGTGCAAGAAGGACAAATACATATGTTTTGATGGAAATCACATGATGGTCATGTTCTTCTTCCTCTTCACCGTCTTCGACCCACATAGAAGCTGAGGCGTGATCTTCTTTGTGATCCTCATCTCCTAAAACAAATTTTAACAACTTATTGTCTTTGTTTTCCGTTGTGAATTTAGCAAATCGATCTGTTTGGAAAAATTGACCAAACCAGTTTACGATGAATCCTACAATGGTAGCAGTTGCAATCCCTGGAGCAAAAATTCCAAATCCAAGAACAGGCGTAAAAACAGCCACGAGTGCAATGAAGTATAGTCCGTAATTGATTACGTATTCCATTTTATAATCCTTTTTATCCTACCAAATATAGAAGTGGGAATAGGTAAATCCATACCAAGTCCACTACGTGCCAAAAAAGACCCACACCTTCCACTGGAGTGTAATATTCAGGTCCTACTTTTCTTCTAAGAGTTTTGATGAAAATCCAGAAAATCAGGAGTGCTCCAGCCACGACGTGAATCCCATGAAGACCAGTCATAACGAAGTAAAAACCATAGAACATTTCCCATTTTGGTTGAGAGATCACTGCTTTTAAGCGAGTTACTTCTTCCGCACTTACATGGTTTTTTTCAAGTTCCGCAGGGTTTTTCAGAAGAGCGGCAATTTTTGATTCACACTCTGCTCGTTTTCCACCAGCACCACAAGATGGATCCACTAATGAAAATTTTCCAGGCACTGTTCCTACATGGAACTTGTGGCTATATTCGAAGTATTTGATCACCATAAAGGCAGCGGCACATGCGATTGTGAGTGCAAGCATGATCGCTGCAATTTTGTGAAGTCCACGTTGCACGTAGTTGATGGCCGCAGCCATCGTGAAGGAACTTACGAGAAGAACGACTGTGTTCACAGCGCCCATTTTCCAATCCAATGTTTCTGAACCATTCTTGAAAACGGTTGGATACATAGAATGGTAGATGAGGTAACCTACGAATAGGCCACCGAACATCAGGATTTCAGTGCAAAGGAATAACCAAATTCCTTGTTTGGAAGAGGCATACTGATGGTCTGCACTCTTAAAATGGTGTTGGTGATGAAATTCACTTGAAGAACTAACGGAAGTCATATGGCCCTGCAGTTACTGTTGGAGTCGTTGTAAAATTTTCGTGTGGAGGAGGAGAAGACGTTTGCCATTCGAGTGTTTTTGCACCCCAAGGGTTATCAGAAGCTTTTTCCCCTTTCAGAATTCCATGAATGATGGTAATAAGTCCTACCAAAAATCCTAAACCAATGAGCCAAGATCCCACTGTAGAGATTTGGTTGAGGTTTGTGTATTCTGGGAGGTAGTCAAAATAACGTCTTGGCATCCCCATCGCACCGAGTACGAATTGTGGGAAGAAAGTGACGTTGAATCCAGTGAAAATGAGAACCCAAGAGATTCTTCCACCAAGATCAGAAGTCATTTTACCAAACATTTTTGGGAACCAATAAAAGATTCCACCCATAAGAGCCATAAGCGTTCCACCCACCATTACATAGTGGAAGTGAGCAACCACGAAGTAAGTATCATGGAAGTGAACGTCCATACCAGTAGAAGCAAGGAATACTCCTGTCAAACCACCAATCGTAAAGAGGAACATGAATCCAAGAGCGAAGAGCATTGGCGCTTCGAAAGTCACTGTTCCGCGATACATGGTAGAAATCCAGTTGAAGAGTTTGATCGCTGTTGGAACCCCAACAAACATTGTGATGATGGAGAATACAATTCCTGCAATCGTAGATTGGCCAGACACGAACATATGGTGTCCCCAAACAAGGAAGGATACAGCAGCAATCGCAACAGAAGAGTATGCAATCGCACGATACCCAAAGATAGTTTTTTTAGAGAATGCAGTGATTAGCTCAGAGATCACACCCATCGCTGGAAGGATCATGATGTATACCGCTGGATGAGAGTAGAACCAGAAGAAGTGTTGGAAAAGAACTGGGTCTCCACCGAGGTCTGGATCAAAAATACCCACTCCAAGAGTTTTCTCAGCACCAATGAGGAGGAGAGTGATCGCAAGGATAGGTGTCGCAAGAATTTGGATGATGGAAGTAGAATACAAAGCCCAAATCATGAGCGGGATTCTATCCATCGTCATTCCTGGTGCTCGGAGTTTATGAGTGGTTACAATGAAGTTAAGCCCCGTTAAGATGGAAGAAAAACCCATAGTGAACGCGCCCAAAACCAGTAAAATCACACCATTGGATGTTTTAGCTGTCGAGTATGGAGTGTAGAATGTCCAACCAGTGTCCACTTGGTTAAAAATCATAGAGGAAGCAGCAATGAGTGCTCCTGCAATGAAGATGTAGTAGGACGCAAGGTTGAGCCTAGGGAAAGCAACG
Organism: Leptospira sp. WS60.C2; assembly: GCF_040833955.1. NCBI lineage: Bacteria > Pseudomonadati > Spirochaetota > Leptospiria > Leptospirales > Leptospiraceae > Leptospira > Leptospira milleri. The sequence continues at coordinate 2,683,232 of NZ_CP162133.1, forward strand.
TCTTTGGCACCCAATTGGATGGGAAGGACAAAGTTTCCAAGGAAAGCTGGAATTCCAGGTATGATCACCATAAATACCATAATGGCACCATGGAAGGTCATAAACTTGTTGTAAGTGTCTGGAGAAAGTAGTGGTTCTGCACCAAATTTGGCAAGGTGCAAACGAATTCCCAATGCAAAGAAACCACCAATTAAGAAAAGGGTAGCAACCGTTGCAAAGTACATCAGTCCAATGCGTTTATGGTCTAGAGTGGTCATCCAAGACCAGATTCCAGATCCGTGGTTCAGATAATTATGGTCGGTATGACCATGTTCGGTTTTAGTATGTGCTGAACTCATCTCTCTTCCTTATTTAATGGATTTGATATATTCAATTAAGTTGGCAACGTCTTCGTCAGACAATTGGCCTTGGAATACCGGCATCGCTGGTGGATATCCTTCTACAATCTTTGCAGATGATACAAGGATGGACTCACGAAGGTAGTTTTCGTCCGCTTTTGCTTGGCTACCGTCAGCGAATTTTCTGTTCGAGCCAAAAAGACCTTTCATTGTTGGTCCAACAATTCTTGATCCGTCAATGGAATGGCAGGAAGCACAAGCTTTTTGAGCAAACAAAGTTTTCCCCAAATCAGCAGGAGTGTCCGCACCTTTTTTCTCAGCGTGATACCAAGCTGCATATTCTTCAGGAGGAATCGCTTTGATTTTGATCATCATCCCAGAGTGTTTGGTTCCACAGTATTCTGTACAGAAAACGATGTATTCCCCCGGTTGTTTTGGTTCAAACCATAGTTGTGTGAGTTTTCCAGGAACCGCATCTTGTTTGGTTCGGAATGCTGGCACATAAAAACTATGGATCACATCTTTTGAAGTCAGGATGAGTTTAGTTGCTTTTCCAGCTGGAACAATCATTGGATCATTTGCAGAACTGTAGAATTCCTTTCCGTTCGCATAACGGTAAGTCCACGCCCACTGCTCTGCTGTGACATGAATCTCGGCCGCAATGTCTTCTGGTGGGGTTCTCAGTTTTTCAAAAATGACCATACCCCAATAGAAAATTCCCATCATGATGACGAGAGGGATAAAGGACCAAAGAAACTCTGCAAAATTATTGTGAGTAATGTATGCGGATTTCTGGTCAACGCTTGTGCGTTTGAACTTGATGAGGAACCATGTCATTCCACCAATCAAGATGACAAACGAAACAAGGCTTGCAATGATCAGAAATGCATAGAGAAGATCGACTTCTTTTGCGATTTCAGTGGCCTGGATAGGCATGAACGAGGTCGCTGGAATGAGACTGCTCCAAGACATCTATGTGACTCCTTGACGGTTGTTATTTGTTATTTTTCGCCAGTTTATGTATAAAAACGCACCGAGAAGGAGTAAGGTGACCGCCCCCCCGAATTGCATCATCCTGTATGCGTATATCGTATATTTATTTTTTGTAGGATCAAATTGAAAGCAAAATAAAGCGAACTTGTCTACAAAACTCCCAATCTTACCAGAAGAAGCCTCAAGAAAGGCAAACTTTAAATCTCTGGGTTCGAGTTGGATGCCCTGGAAGATTCGCGATACCCTTCCATCAGGAGTGAGAACATACACACCACTTGCATGGATGTATTGTTTTGCCTCCGCGTCCCAAGCATACCGAAAATCCAATTGTTTTGTAAGAGAATCTATGGATTCTTGTGTGCCTGTGAGGAGATGTAAGCCCGATTCTCCACCAGACCTTCCGTAATCTTGCAAATACGCCGTCTTCTTTGGAAATGAAATGGATTCGTTTTCTTTCGGATCGATGGATACTGCAATGTATTGGTATTCTTTCCCCATGGTCCAATCAAGACCCTTTAAACTCTTGAACACACCATTTAGATGAAAATTACAGAGAGTGGGACATTTGAAATAGACGGGGGAAAGTAGGACTGGTTTCCCTTGCGAAAGAAAGTCAGAAAAAAGAACTTCTTTTCCTGCTTCATCTCGAAAGGGGATATTGAGATTCAGAGTTTTGCCTGTGACATCCGAAAATCCAATGTTTTCCAATTCCTTGGGAAGTTTGTTCTCTCTAGTTAAGTTGGAGTGAGGGTCATACGCAGACACTGACCCAAAAAAAAGAAAGAGACAGAAACAAATGAAGATGCGGATGTTCACGTAATTTGGTTGTTACCCTATTTGGATTGAACGCTGGAATTTTCCATCCCTGGGTTTTCCGGAGTTCCCGGATGCACAAAGGAAATGTACGCGAAGAATAGAATGTTGAGTACGAGTGTGACGAGGAAAGTCCAGTAGCCACCCTTGTTGTATAGGTCTGTGTTTTGCATAATCTTACCTGATATAGTCTATACGAAAAACTGCTCTTTTTATCCAACAATTTTTAAAAGATGCAAGATTAATTTTATTTTCCCCAAACCCTGATCACAAAACCTGGAGGAAACAGATAGACGTATGACACTCAAACGTTTTTACACCATCCTTTCCGCAATGATTCTTATCAACCTACTCTATGGGCCGCTCGTTCGGGCCACAGATTCTGGACTCGCATGCCCTGATTGGCCTCTTTGTCATGGAAAGTTTGTTCCCGAGTTTACATTCCAAATCTTTATGGAAGTTGGGCATAGGTATTATTCAGGGATTTTAGGGATCCTCGTCGGGATCGGATTTGTTTGGATCCTCCGTTCTCCAGAAACACGCAAAACACTAGGAATACCAGCGAGTTTATCCCTACTCTTTCTTATTTCGCAAGTGATTCTCGGTGGGTTGACTGTCACAAAACTTCTCCACCCAACAACCGTTAATTTACATCTACTCAATGCTGTCTTGTTGTTGTCTTCGTGCATCACCATTCGTTTGCTTCTATCAGAAGAGAATCGATCGCTGTTTGTTTGGAACCAAGATGGGAAATACTACTTTGCCATCGTGCTCCTTGCGGTATTGTACCAACTATTTCTTGGAGGCAAAGTCAGTTCTCATTATGCAGGCCTTGCTTGTCCCGATTTCCCTACTTGCCACGGAGAATGGTTTCCAGAGATGGTAGGAACCATTCGTTTCCATATGGAACACCGAATCTTCGGATATCTAACAGCTCTCCTGGTTCTCTCATTGGCAGCATATTCAATCTTAACATTAGAGAACGCGAAAGTGAAACAGTTTCTAAAGTTTGCCGCTTACTTAATTTCCATTCAAATCTTTTTAGGCGCGATGAACGTTCTCTATCACTTACCAAAATTGGTGACTGGTCTCCACACTTTGAATGGAGTGCTTGTCTTTTTGTTCTGCTATATGGCGGCTTTTTACCATTTTCGTAAGCCAAACCAAGAGGTCCGATGATGTTCCGGTTGTGGAACCAGCTCACAAAACCAAGAGTAACAGTTCTCGTACTTGCAACTGTTCTTCCCGGTATGTATCTTGGAACAACCGGTTATCCAAGTGGTTTTGTAATCTTAATTACTCTTTTCGGAACTTACCTGATGAGTTCTGCTTCTTTTATCCTGAATCAATACATTGAAAGAGAAAGGGATGCAGTGATGTATCGCACCAAACAAAGACCAATCCCTGCTGGAGAAATCTTACCGGGGCAAGCTCTTACATTGGGGATTGTTGTTGCAATCATTGCGTTTGTGATTTTACACTTCTTCGTAAACTTTTTAACAGCTGTTTGTGCACTATCTGCTCTCTTATTGTATGTATTCCTTTATACGATTTGGCTAAAACCCAGAACGGAACAAAATATTGTCATTGGTGGTATCTCTGGTTGTATTGGACCACTGATTGGATATGCCGCTATGGCAAATGCCCTTCCCATTCAAGCCTGGATCATGTTTCTTATGATCTTTCTTTGGACACCGGCCCATTTTTGGGCTTTGGCAATCTTCTTAAAAGATGATTACGAATTTGCAGGGATTCCCATGATGCCTGTTGTCTCTGGCATTGAGAAAACAGTGAACCAGATTTTTTTGTATGCAATTGCCTATTCCCTTTCGGTGATTGGTTTTTACTTCGCTGACGATCGAATGGGTTACTTGTTCCTGTTATCTGCCATTGTTCTCACCATTCTCATTCTTACATTTGCTTATCGTTTGAAACAATCGATGGACAAAACTCTTGCTAAGAAGTTTTTCTTTTTTAGTATTTTACACCTATTCCTAGTCAGCATTGCCATAGTGATTGATTCTAAAATTTAGGTTTTTTGATTGATTTGGGCAAAGGATTCTGTTTTCCTTTTGCCCATGAGTATTCTTACCCGTTATTTTTCAAAATCCGACCTCGATGAAATCAAATCTGCAGTTGGCGAAGCTGAGTCCAAAACATCTGCGGAAATTGTTCCTTTTTTTGCAGAGTCCAGTCACCACTACAAAGAATGGGCTTGGTTTGGTGCGTTTTTAACTGGAGGCCTAACGGGTGCTAGTTTTTATACAGCTCAAAAAGTATATGGCCTTGTCTGGAATCACGAAGCGATGTTTGCTGTTCTCTCAGTTTGGATAGGAGCTTTTTTGGGACTTGGAATTTTTACCTTATTGCCCAAACTTCGTATCCTTTTGGTTCCTAAAAATTCAAAACAATACTTTGTCGAACTAAGAGCCAAAGAAGCATTCTTAGAAGAAGAAGTGTTCAGAACTAAAAACCGAACGGGTATTTTAATTTATATCTCTTTATTCGAACATTTTGTACGCGTGTATCCAGATAAAGAAATTGCAAGAGTGGTGCCTAAATCGGAATGGAATGAAGCCGTTAGGCTCATTGTAGAAGGAATGAAAACTGGCAAAAAAAAGGAAGGGATTGTGGCGAGCATTCTCTTCTGTGGAGATCTTCTCAAAAAATATAAGATTCATGCTGAGAAAGATGATAAGAACGAAATTTCCAATGAAATTCGTGATGGTGGGAAATTGTTATAATGAAACAAACAATTTCAAAAAATTCTTTTTTCAAAAAAAGGATCTCGTCTGTTTTATTATTTTGTATCGGGCTCGCTTGTTTTCCGACTACTACTACTTTCGCATACCCAGTTCCTAAACTCGAGAGACGAGTGATGGATCATGCAGGCATTCTCTCTCAAGCAACCGTGGAACAATTAGAATCAAGTTTAAAACAATTTGAAGCTGAAACAAGTAATCAAATATCTGTTTATACGACACCAAGTTTGCATGATGAGACCATCGAAGACGTTTCCATACAAATCTTTGATGAATGGAAACTAGGTCAAAAAACTAAAAACAATGGAGTTTTACTCATCATTGCGCCTAACGAAAGAAAGATGAGAATTGCAGTGGGCCGAGGTTTGGAAGGTGCACTCACCGACATCCAAGCAAAACACATCATTCGTAACCAATTGAGACCAAGTTTTCAGTCAGGTGATATGGATGGTGGAGTCACAGCTGGTGTCAATGCCATCATGGCAACCATTCGTGGGGAATACACTCCTTCGGAAGATGATGTCTCTACAACAGGAAATGGATCTACGGATGTGATGAGTTCAGGAATCGTTGGGGGGGCATTTACGCTCATTTCCCTTTTTGTTCCTGCATTTGGGGGAGTGATCTTCACCATTGTTGGATTGATCATATTAATGCCACTCATCACCTTTATTTTTGGCAGTGGTTTAGGCCTCATTGTGGCCGCTCTTTTGTTTTTCCTCATCCTCTATATAAAGAGAAAACTGGGACTTGGCCAAGGTGGCGACAGCGGTGGTGGTGGATACTTTGGTGGAGGATGGTCTTCTGGCGGGGATTCTTCTTGGTCTTCTAGCGACAGTTGGTCAGGAGGTGGAGGTGATTCCGCTGGGGGAGGATCATCGGGAGACTGGTAAACCAAAAAGCTCATTCCACGTTTTGGGGACAATTCCATTTGTTCCCCCATTGAAACTCAATACAAGTCAGAACAAATCATTTCCAACATGGAAATGATTTCGAATGACAATCACACTACTTCGATTAAAATCAAAGTAGAATCATCCTTCCAACTTGTTTTATTCATTTTTTCGAACAACATCGATTGGATGGATGGGACGATTTCTTCGAAAGGTAAATCCTTTGTTTGTTGGACCATGGAAGACAATTCAGACCAAGCTTGCATTCCATCAGCTTCGTTCAATTCTTCAAACAATCCATCGGTAAATAAAAAGATTCGATCTCCCGATTCCACTTTTGTTTCAAAAATTCCATAACGATAATGCTCTAAAATCCCTATAATAGGACCTGTATTCTCTAATATGAATATTTCCGAATTTTTTTTCTGGATGATTTGATTTTGGACACCCGCTCCCGCATAACGAAGTAAACTTTGATGAAAATCAAAATCGACAACAAGAGCTGGAAAATAAATCTGCAAATCCGCATTTTTATCATAAAAATGTTGATTCATGTAAAACAATAGATCATTCGGACGCATCGCAACCGCAGAGACCCTTTCAAACTCTGATTGGATCATCATGGAATACAAAGCTGCCTGCAATCCATGTCCGGTTGCATCACCTAAAAAAAATCGATAATAAAAATCTTGGATTCGTTTTACGAAGAAAATATCACCACCAACATCTGCCGTTGGTTTGTACAAAATGTCCACCTTGATATAAGGTTCCATTTCTGGTACTTTAGTTACACTTTGTATGATGGACTTGGCGAGTTTCATATCCTTTGTGATCTGATCCAGTTTACTTTGTAATTCGATCGTTTTGTCTTTGACTCGTGTTTCCAATCGTTCATTCAGGATTGTGATTTGGTTTTGTACTTTTTGGAGAGTTTGGTTTTTTTCAGAAAGTTCAATCGCAAGGTTTTCTGCATCTTGAAATCCTTTTGAAAAATTTCGTGCAATGTATACCGACTGCACAAAAAACATCATAAAGATCCCAAAGTGTATGATGAGTGGTGCATTTATGATAAGGTTATTGACTAAAATATCATTGATAAAACTAGAAATAAAAATCACGAAACTAACTAAAAATATGACAGAACCAGGCAAAGAGTCTCGAATGGCTCGGGTCAAAACAATCATTGCATACACAGCTCCCATCAAAGTAAACACCTGAAAAGGAATCATCAAATAGGTGTAAAAGGAAGACCTTGTGAGTAAAACAATGAAACAAAAAGCAAAGCCAATGTATTTTAAGAATTCATAGACCCTTCTTGAAAAATACGGTTTGAATAATAAATATACATATCTTGCAAAAATCGGTGTGACTAGAAAAAAGCTCAAATAGCTAAGTTTGAGATGAATTTCCCAAGGAAGATTAGGGAAAATTTGGACTAAATACTTATTTCCTGTGATGAACACGCGTAAAGCGACTAAGATACAAGTTAATGCAAACCAATAGGTAAAAGGATCTTTTTTACGATTCCAGTATAAAAAAATATGATACAAACCCATAAAGAGAATGCTACCAACAAGTAACATATCTCTTAAGATTTCGAACTCAAATTTTTTATGAATGTCAGAAGTTCTACCAATGGTGATCACTTGCGCAGGACCACCTTTTCTGTGATGGTAATTTGAAATTTGTAATAGGAAAGAAGTTTGGTTTTCTTTCGGAATAAAATCTATAATTTGAGGTCGATATTCTGGAATTCCAGTTTGGTAGGATGTGGAGACAACTCCATTGGAAGCGAGTTTTTCCCCATCCACATATAAGTTGAAGGCAGACTCCATTTCAGGAATTTTTAAAGAAAGAGGGATACCTTTTAAACCATGTTCTAATTCCAAATGAAATGTTGCATATCCATCTCCTGCCAAAAATCCTTTTTCTAAAAATGATTTTGTCCAGATTCCTGGAACTGTAAAATAATGAGGAGCGCGGATGGATTTGATTTCGGAAAGTTCAGAAGGTGGAAGTAAAACACCTGGATAATACTCCCACTCTCCCACAAGTTGTACCGTTTGTTTGGGTGAACTTAAATAATCTACAACTGTTAGGTGACCTTTGTTAGCATTGGGAGGTACTTCAATCACCGAACATGAAAAAAGTACCAAAATCGAAAGGAAGCAGACCCAACGGACGTTGCGTTTCACAATTCCCTTTACTTACCTAGAGACGGTTGGCGATGGGAATGTATTTTCTTTGGTTTTCGCCCACATAAATTTGTTTTGGCCGTACCTTTGAGAAATCCCCTTTCATCCTTTGTTCTCTCCAATGGGCAAGCCAACCAGGCAATCTACCGATTACTTGCATTACGGAAAACATATTTTTGGGAATGCCCAATGTATGGAAGACCAAACCAGAATAGTATTCTAAGTTTGGATACAAAAGGTTTTCCATGAAGTATGAATCGTTCCAAACCACTTCATCAATTTGTAAAGCAACATCTTCTACTGCGCTTAACTTTCTACCTTTGTAAAATTCTTTGATGATCTCGCGAGCAACCATTGCTCTTGGGCTTACAACATCGTATGCCTTTTGTCCAAAACCATTTGTGCGGATGGTGAGACCACCTCGTTTGAATCGTTCAAAATAATCTTTTACAGGAGTTTTCGTTTTGATGATATCTTCAATGAGACCAATGGCAGCAGTAGGTCGTCCCCCTTCTCTTGCTCCCCATTGAGCCATAATTCCAGCAGAGATGGAAGCAAACAAGTTAGCTTGCGTTGATCCAACGACTTGAACAGCGGTATTGGATACATTTTGTTCGTGATCTGCATGTAAAATCCACATTTGGTTTAGGATACGATCAAATTCTTCAGGAACATTGTAATTGTCCGCTGGGAGTTTATGCATCATGTATAGGAAGTTCGTGCAATATGGATTTTTATCCAGTGGGTAAACAAAAGGATGTCCCACTGCGTGTTTGTATGTAAAAGCGGCAATGGTACGAATTTTCGCGAGCAAACGAGCAATCAAGTCCACGCCCATATCTAATTTTTCTTCGTATTCTTCTAGGTAATAACTAGATAACGAAGTAACCATCACAGAAAGTACAGCAAGAGGGTTCGCAACACCAGGGAATCCATCAAAAAGATTTAACATATCTTCATGGATCATTGAGTGTTTGGAGAGGCGACTTGAAAAATCTGCTAACTCTTGTTTTGTGGGCAGATTTCCATAAATTAATAAAAATGAAGTTTCAACAAAAGTCGATTGGTATGCTAACTCTTTTAAGTCATAACCACGATAGGTGAGTTCCCCTTTTTCAGGATCTCTTCTCGATACTTTTGATAAACCAAGGGCAGTATTAAAAAGACCAGGGTCAACGGTTACAAGCCCTGTTTTTCTGTAAAAGTCGGTAAGGTCGATACCTTCTTTTCCATCCGTTCCAGTGATGACCGGAAGTTTGTATGTTTTGCCTTTGACGTGGATTTCCACTTCACTCATGAAAAGACCTCTCTCCCTCCTATCTTACAAAATCTAAGTTAGGAATCTAGAAGAATTTACACTTGAGCGAGCGCAGAATGGAGAGAATCGTGAATCAGAACAAAATCAGTTAATCCCACAATGTCCATGACCTTACGGAAATGGGTGTTAAGACCTGCAAATTCAATTTTGCCTTGGTTCTCAGAGGATTTTGTGATGAGACTGATAAGTGTGGCAATCCCTGCTGAGTTGATGTACGAAGTTTCAGAAAAGTTAAGAATCACACGACTTCGTTTGTCTTGTGGGATCGATTCGTAGGACTGAACGATTTCCTCTTCCGCTTCGGATGTGATTTCGCCAGATATATGGATGACAGGGAGACTGCCCCCATTCTCAAATCCCAATCGAATCTTAAACTCTTCCATCATTAGCCTCCAGGGAATTCCACTAAGAACGCGGGTCAACAAAAATTAGGATTTCGATTTTCTTTCTTCTTTTGTCATTCTACCGAAGGGTTGTTTGCATTTGCGACATACAAAATACACATCTGTAGGTGTAGCAGATATCCCGACAAGCCCCATCGCAATCATTCCCCAAGTGGAGTATTTCACAACCTTGCGTGCGTTTTCATCGTCGCGCGTGGTTCCACAGTCACAAGTGGGTCTGTCAGCTTTTTTGATGATTTGGTTCATAAAGGAAGGATTTCGGTTCCGCCAAAAAAACGGAACCGAATTTAAGCAATTTAATTTTTGGCTAAATGCTCTACGTATTTTGCAAGGATTTTGATGTTGTCATCACCCAAATGACCGTAAGCCACCATAGGAGATCCTTTGATTCCTTCTTTTAAGGTTTTTGTGATTCCAGCAATTGTGTTTCCGTTTTTCCACTCAGAAGCAGGAGCTTTGTAGTTTCTAGGTTTTGGGTTGAGAGCAGCGGCAGCAGCTCCATCACCAGCACCTTTTTCGCCATGGCAAGAAGAACAATTTTGGAGGTATAATTCTTCTCCTTTCGCTAATTCAGGATCGGCACTTGCACTGGATTCTTGTACAGCAGGTGCTTCTTCTTTTGGTTTGGAGTCGCCACAAGCCACCATCGCGAATGCGAAGGAGACAGCGAGTAGAGAGACTAATACTTTTTTTGAGTTCATTTCTTACTCCGAGATAAGGATGACTCCAGTCTCCTACCCTTCTCATCTTTTGAAAAGAAGAAATCAGTTTTTTTGCAAAAGATTTGAGAGTGCCCCTTCTAAATTTTGAAACTGAAACTCATATCCCGATTGTAACAATCGTTCAGGGACAACGTATTGCCCTTTTGTTACCACAACACTTCCTTCACCAAATAACGCTTGTATAGCGAAACTTGGGACTTTAAAGAGATTGGGGCGTTTCAGAGTTTTTGCCAATTGTTTTGAAAATTCAGCATTACTTGTGGGATGAGGAGACACCATATTATATGCCCCACTTGCCGAATCTTTTGTCATCAAATGGAGGGTTGCATTTACAAAATCTTTAATGTGAATCCAACTCATCCCTTGTTTACCTGAGGCAATCGCACCACCAACTCCCATAAGAAAAGGAGGGATCATTTTTTCTAAAGCTCCTCCTTTGGGAGAAAGTACGATTCCTGTTCGCAGTAAAATGGTACGAATTCCTTGTTTTTCTAGAGGTGTGGTTTGGTTTTCCCATTCGACACATAACTTTGCCAAAAAATCATCCCCTGGAAGTGAGGATTCTGAATAGGAAGGGTGGATGGTTTCCGTCATGCCATAATAACCAACGGCACTTGCATTTAGGAATACTTTCGGTGGTTGTTTTACATCTTGGATTCTTGCGACAAGTCCCCTGGTAAAATCCACTCTAGAGGTACTAATTAATTTTTTTCTTTCTTCTGTCCACCTAACGCCCGCAATCGGCTCACCCACCAAATTGAGAATGGCATCAAGACCTTCTAAATCAGAAGATTGTGGCAAGATACAGGAAACAAATTCAATCTCAGGATAAGAAGCAAGTGATTTGGGAATTGATTTTTGACGAGAAAAAACTCGGAAACGATGCCCTCGTTTGTTTGCTTCTTCGATAAAAGCCTTCCCGATAAGACCTGTTCCACCTAAAATTCCAATTTTCATAAAAACTCCAATGCAAGGTGTAAATAAAAAAAGAAGTAGCCCATTTTCGCATTCAGTATCATTTTTTCTTTCTATGAGACCTGTGATTGTTATCCCGATTTTTCTGGCCGTCGTTTTCGTACTTTTTGGAAACTACTTTCTGTTTTCTGGCACAAAGAAAAACATCATGCGTTACCAAGAGAATCCACCATTTCGCATTGAAGATGCCACCGCATCCACAGGGCTTTCGCAGTTATTAGACAAAAATCCAACCACAGTTTGGAGAAAGATTCGCAACTCACCTCTAGATTTTGACTTTTTCTTAGAAATGCACCTGACTCATTTTTGGGATGGGGATGTGTTCCAACCGAGGACTTTTTCAAATCTTGAAATCGAAGCTTGTCCAGGTGAAACCATTCCCCGTTTTACTCTCCGCTTTTTATTACGAGAAAGTATCAACGTGGACAAAGAACTTCGGATGCCAAAAGACGAGCTCGCTTTTACTTTTTCGTTTCAAGAAAAAGGGAAAAAACAGATTTCCATCCCATTGAACCAACTCCCTAAATTCAAAATCGAAAAGGAATATCCAAAGAATATATATATCTTAACTCCCGAATTCAAAATAGAATCAGAATTTGGTTGTTTGGCGGAAGTGTCACTGAAGGAAATTTTATGACAAAATTACCGAACAAACTGTCCGAATCTCCCACAATACCACAAAACAGGCGCAGTGAAAAAAAGTTTGATATCACAGACATTTTAGAAAATGGTCCTCTACCGATCAAAAAGCAAGTATCAGGATCATTAGGTTTGGATGAAAAACTCAGAAAAGCCTATTTTTGGATCACAAACTTTGCCATCATCAATCCATTTTATGATATTGAATACAATGACACTCCTCCTCTGAAGTTCTCAATTGGAGATTCCAAATCAACAATCACACTTCCGACTGCACAAAGTTATTCGAGTTTTATTTTACTTCCTCTTTTGACACTGATCTCAAAGGGAAAGTGTTTGTTTGTGGGTGGACCAGGGAGAGGAAAAACCGCATCAGCAATTCTTATGGGAATTCTTTCAGGATATTCTATCAAAGAAATCAAACGCGCCATCCAACACGGCCAACCACAAATGACCATCACTGACTTACTAGGGAATCCTCTCCCGAGTGATATGATGCAGGCAAAATCAATGGATGAAATCAAAATTGCCTGGAGGAAATGGCTTGGGATGCAAGTAAAAATCATCGATGAATACAATCGTATCCCAACAAGAACCCAATCGGCACTTCTCACCATCATGGGAGATAATTATGCCGAAATTTATGATCAAATTTATGAATGTCCAGATGCTGCCTGGTATTTAACAGCCAATGATGATGCAGGTGGAGGAACCTACCAAGTAATCGAAGCACTCCGAGATCGGATTGATGTGGTAGTAAAAGCTCCGCACTTTAACACTCGTTTTATCAAAGAATTAATCCAAAGAGTAGAAGAAGGATACAAACCAGAAAGTTTGGTACCAAAAGAAATTATTTTTTCCGATGAAGAATTAAAAATCATCGGAGAACAAATCAAACAAGTGAACTTTCCAACAGGACTAAGACGAAGGATGGAATTTTTTGCCTCTCAGTTTGAATTTATGGAATACGCTGGGGAACAACTAGAGTACAAAACAAAAGATACTGCAAAACTAAGTGCGGTTGATTACAGCACATTTTCTTCCCTTGAAACTGGTAAAGATAAAGTAAAAGACATTGGCTCTCAAACTAAAAACGGACTGAGTGTACGGGCAATCTTTACCTGTATCCAATATGCAAAATCCCTCGCTTATTTTCGAGGATTAACAGAAGTCACCTTGGATGATTTGAGTCATGTGTTACCATTTGTGTTGCATGATAAACTGGTGCAAAACGTGGATTCTCCCTTTTTTGAAGAAGAAGAGAACCAAATTTATCGCAGTGACCGTGTGAGTTGGATAAGAAAACTATTCACCTTATCCCTAAGCGAATATGAAAGACTTGGTCTTGATAAAAATGATACCATAACAAAACTCACAGATACCTTTGAGAATGGGCTTGAAGGTTTATCTGCAAAAGAAACAAAACAAAGACTTGTCGAAATTGAAAGAGAAATCGAATCTATTTCCAAGCAACGGAAGTTATATGGACATATATTCGACGATTTACTCAACTTAAAGTATTTACACCAGAGATATACAAATTACCTAAAATGGGTGGAATCGAATGTATGACTTCCATGACCTGGAAAGAAAGTCTCTTAAAAAACAAGGATATTTGCAATCAGTTAGTACTATCCGAAAAAAGATCCAACCCTAAATTCTCAAGTGATGATGTTTCTACGCACATAATTCCATTCTTTGATTCCATCACAAATAAAGGTCAGATCCTTTTAGAAGAAGGAACGATTCTAACCTTGTATGAAACATTTGTCACGCTTCTCTCCAAACAGTTTTTACAACAATTACAAGACAACACTTCTCATTATTATCAAATTTTGTTGGATGCCCCTTCTCATCTAAAACGAAACCCTGTCCTCTTTCTTACTTATCTTACAAATGCAATCTCAAAATTAGAAAATGAAAAGAAAAAACTTTTTTTGAAACGTCTCGAATCCATCATTGGTTCGCTTCAATCGATAGAAGAGCTAACAATCATGATTGGACTGTTTTATTGGGCCAGTGGCAAACCAGAATATAGGGAAAGTCTTTATACTCAATTTTTAATCCTTCGAGCGGAACTTAAAACAGAATTGAAAAAAATTCTTGGACTGGACGAGACATCCCTACAATCCCCATTTGCAAAGAGTACGCCAAATCATTCAGAAGGGACTTCTATTCATTTTCGAATCATTCCCGGCTATCCATTGTTTGGTGGGAGTTTTTTATACAAACCTGTTTTATATAAAAACTTAGATTCAATTTTGGTATGTTCTGGAGAAAAATGGTTTCAACTTTTCATAGATGAGTTTGGAACAAGTCTATATCCTACTGAGTTTTCAAAAGAAGTAGTTCCATCTGCCACACTCCAAACATACTTTTGGAAGGAGATGATACAAAAAAAATTCGAACTGAATTCTATTGTTTCTGCCATTGAAAACGACTCTTATGTGATATTATCCTTAAACCATTCTTACCAATTGTACTTGTTTTATATAGGAAGGTCCTAAATGGACTTTGTAACGATTTGGGAATCAAAATGGAATGAAGCACTCAAACTTTGGAGTGAGTATGTAAAACTCTCTCCTGCGAAATTTTTATTCACAGAAATGGAAGAACAGAAAGAAGGCCTCACTACGTCTTTTGCTGCGATTCGTTTGAAAGACCACAGAGTGCTTTTGTCAGTGAATAAAATCAAATCCTTTCAATTAGAAGATTTTGCCCTCGAAATTCTCGGTCACGAAATTGGTCACCATGTTTATTGCCCGGGAGACTTAGTCGATCAAGCAAAACTTGTTTATATAGCAAGTTTAGCGATGCCAAGACTCAACCACCTAACACCGATGGTAGTCAATATTTATGAAGATTTATTTATCAATGATCACTTAAAACGACAAAACCATTTACAAATGGAAGAAGTGTATCGTAAAATTGGTAAACAAAATGATCCTTTTTGGAATTTCTATATGAGGACCTACGAATTATTATGGGCACTTCCATCAGGTACACTCACCGAAGGAAAGTTAAGTGATCAGATCCAATCAGATGCTGCATTAGTCTCTCGAATGATTCGAAATTTTCCTAATGATTGGACAAAAGGAATGTTTGATTTTGCAAGCATTTGTTTTCCGTATTTTTTTGAACAAAATCAAACTTCCTATCCAATACACATTCAATCCCTTCTTGATACACTAGATGCAGGCAAAGGGATGACACCGCCACCAGGGATCACTGAAGTAGATATTTCTTCTGAACTATTTCCCAAAGAAACAATCACCGGTACAAAGAAGAATCTTACCCCAGCTGAGTATTCTGCCATTTGTAAAAGTTTGGGAATCGAAGCCGATGTATCCGAGATCACCTATCGTTTCTATAAAGACAAATCTATACCGTATCTAGTTCCGTTTCCAGAATTGAGAAATCCAAGTGCAAAAGAAGAAATCTTAGAAGGCAATGATTTATGGGACCCAGGTTCTCCATTGGAAAAAATCAATTGGCTGGAATCTACGATCAAAAGCCCAGTGGTGATACCAGGTTATACAACTGTGGAAGATGTCTATGGAGAGACAATCTCCACTGAAATACAAACAAATCCAATCGACTTAGATTTGTTTGTTGATTGTTCTGGATCAATGCCCAATCCTCAAACGGATTTATCTTATTTAACACTAGCTGGTTCGATCATTGCATTATCTGCTTTAAAAACGGGAAGTGCAGTTCGAGTGACTTTATGGTCAGGAGAAAAAGAATTTTTAACCACTAATGGTTTTATCCGAAATGAAAAGGAAATTCTAAAAGTCCTGACGGGATACTTTGGTGGAGGTACTTGTTTTCCCTTGGAACTTTTAGAAGAAGAATACAAAGTAGAACCAAAACGAAAAAAGCATATCCTTGTCATCTCTGATGATGGAATCGACACGATGTTAACTCAAAATTATCCAAGAGATCCAAGACAAATTGTAAGTCAGGCTTTAAAAAATGCACAAGGCGGAGGTTCGATGGTTTTACAACTTTACCAACCAAACCAAAATCCTGTCGTGAATGAGTTACAACAAAATGGTTGGGACATTTATCCAATCCAAAATTGGAATGATTTAATTCAATTCAGTAAACACTTTGTGAAACGAAATTATGTTAGAAATTAGATATTACATTAAACAAGTATTGAATACTCCTCTCCATACTGTAGATTTGGAAACTGTTAGTTTGGATGCTTTATGGTTTGATGTTCTGCTATCAAAAACAAACACAAGTAAACTTTCGATATTCCCACAATCATTCGATAAAATTCCGAATGGAAATTTAAAAATAGCACATGTCATTTTAGCAAACTTACTTTATGACAAAGAATCACAAATTCCGGAAATATCAGCAAACATCCTATTTGAGTATTTATTGAACACATTACCAATATTATGCGAAACGATCCAAGCAGGTCAAAGCTGGAAAAATGACTCAGAAAAAGCAGAAGAACTTGTGAGAAGTTTATTCTATGCTCTAAATCTACTGCCTAAAAACGAAACCAAAGAATACTTTGTCGATCGTTACCGTTCTATTGACTCAAGGGAGCGGAATCGAATTCTCGAAGAAACAAAAAAAGCACAGGAACGAGCTAAAGAAATATTAAGGCAATTACAACAAAAAGAAGAGGAAGAAGCCGCCTCAAAATACAACCGTGAGTGATCGTGTAAAAAATAAAAAATCTCCTCTCATGCAAATGGAGTGGGAAAGAGAATTACAAAAGATGCTCGAATCTCCTTTTGCACCCAAATGGAATGTGAATATTGGTGATCGGATTGGCAAAGAGGAATATGAATTTGTACAAACATTCAAAGAAACATTTTTGCATGCGAAACGAACGAATCAGTTTGAAAACCTAAATACGATTGAACGTTTTCTGGACTTCCAAAGTAGTAGATCAGAGTTTTTTAAAAACCGTTTAAAGGGAATTCTTTTAAAAGAAGAGTTTGCCTCTATCCCATTTACAACTCGAGAAGATCTTCAAACACATATCACAGAAATCATTCCAAGAGAAATGGATCTTTCTAATATGGTCATCAATCCTACCTCTGGGACTACAGGAAAACCAATCCTTGCACCAAACCACCCAAATGCGATAGGTTGTTACGTACCACTCATCGAATATTCAGTGGAGCGGTTCGGCGTCACACCTATCCACTCTCCCAAGTCAACGTTTGCCATTCAACTTTGTTACCAAGAAAATACAATTGTATATGCAACTTCCCACAGTTTGGCGGGAGGTGCAAAATTTGCAAAAATCAATATCCATCCGAGTTCTTGGAGAAATCATTCCGATATAAATCAATTCATTTCCGAATGGAAACCTCAAATTTTAACGGGAGACCCTTACGCATTCGAATCAGCAATGAAAATGGGGATCAAATACCAACCAGAGGCTCTTCACTCCACAGCATTAGAACTAACGCCTGCACTACGATCAAAACTAAGCGAATATTTCCAATGCCCCGTCATTAATTTTTACTCGCTAAATGAAACAGGTCCGATCGCTTATTCTTGTCCAGTAGATCCAAACTGGATGCATCTCCTCCCACATGATCTTTATATCGAAATCATATCCAATGATAGCCAAAAGCCTCTTCCCTCAGGAAATGTTGGTGAGATTGTGATCACTGGTGGCAGAAATCCCTATTTACCACTTCTGCGATACAAAACAGGGGACCAAGGAGAAATACAATATGGTCCTTGTCTCTGTGGAGACCATTTCCCTCGTATACGTCTGCTATCTGGAAGAAAACCAGTGTATTTTCAAAACACAAAAGGCGAAACGGTCAATCCAATCGATGTTGCAAGGATACTCAGAAAAAATCCCATCATCTATCAATTCCAAGTGGATCAACTTGGAGAAAAGGAATGGGAATGTCGCCTCTCTTTGGAGGAGAATGTAATGTCGAACAAAGCGATTTGGGAGATGGAAAAAAACGCAATCATTACCGAATTACAGACATTATTCGGCAATGAGTCTTTAATAAAAATCAAAACAGACTATCCACTAGATGGGAAAAAACAAATTGCTTTTCTCAATTCTTATTTTTCAAAAGAGGATACAAGTCGATGATCCATGGACTCATTTTAGGAAAATTTTATCCTCCTCACAAAGGTCATCTCCACTTGATCCGTGAGGCAAAAAAACAATGTGATGTGCTCACCATACTTGTTTCTTCCTTAAAGCGAGAACTCATTCCTGGAGAACTCAGGTGGAATTGGATGAAGGATCTAACCAATCATGCGAACATTCAAGTGGTTTGGGTACAGGACGAAAACCCACAATATCCAGATGAACATCCTCATTTCTGGCAAATCTGGAAACAAACTATAGAGCTCCATTCCCACTTACCAATTGATGTCATCTTCACCTCAGAATTGTATGGTGACCCGTTAGCATCCGTTTTGGGATGTAAACACATTCCGATCGATATTGGAAGGAATCAGGTTCCCATCTCTGCCACAAACATACGAGAAGCACCTCTCAAACATTGGGAATACATTCCAGAAGCCATTCGACCTTTTTTCGTAAAACGAATTGTCCTCACAGGAAGTGAGTCGGTTGGGAAAACTACACTCGCTCAAAAACTTGCAGACCACTTTGTAACGAACTGGATTCCGGAATTTGCCAGAGAGTATCTAGAAAACAAACCAACACCCATGGAAGAATCAGACTTTTTACCCATTGCGAAAGGACATTTGTTGTCAGAAATCGAGGCATGCAAAAAAGCAAATGGAATCCTTTTTTTAGACACAGATCTACTAACAACGAAAGTATATTTAGAGCGCTACTATCAATCGGAAATCCCTTGGCTCACCAAACGAGCGCTTGGTTTGCAATACGATGCATCTTTGTTTTTTGATATTGATATTCCATGGGAAAAGGACAAATTACGAGATCTAGGTGAAGAAAGAGAAGAAATGAAACTCCGTTTCTTAGATGCAATGAAAGAAGCAAAAAGAGAATTTTTCTTGATCAAAGGAGATTATATAGAAAGAGAAAGACTTGCCATTGAGTATATCGACCAAGTCAAAGCACAACCGATCAACCAACTTGCCTTTACGAAAGAGCAGATTGATTTGCGTACGATTGAATGATATGATCGGGTAAAACATGTCCAGACAAAAGTTGCGTCATTTCAGAAAGGGTTGTCCCTTTCGACCGATTGTCTACATTTCTTGGACTCAAACATTTTTTCACATGTTCCCCAACGACAAAACGAACTTCCAAACTAAACCGAGAGCATCCTTGCGTGTTATTTTCTGTTCCATGTAAGTGTTGAGATGAAAAAATAAAATACTCACCAAAATCACCTGAAACAGAAAAGACATCGGGATCTTGCACATTCCCCACGGGTCTCGGGAATACCTTCTCAGACATCCTAGGATGAGAGGCATACGCTTGAAAACCTCCTGTCTCCTTCCAATGATGAAGATCAAACAGATGAGAATTGTTTTCCAAAGGTTTTGCAAAATAGGAGGGATAAACTGCAAAACCAGCACCTAATTCTACTTTTGTGATCGGAACCCAAAGATTGATTTGATTCTGGGGATTAGCATACCAGGGATCTCGGTGTAAAAACTGAACAGAACTTGCTTCTTCCTTTAAGTGAAATTCATTGGGTACACAACGAAGACGAAACAAATCCACATACACATCTTCTGGATCTAAGTTCAAATCTTCAAGGATTGGAAATAAAAAACCTTTTATCTTCTGGTTTTCATAAATTCGCTTTCGAATTTTGGCCATGGACACTTGCAAAACATCATATGGGATCTGAGAGCTGAGTAAGCATGGATCACCAGAAGAAAACTCTTCTTTGATGTATGTGTGAATGGGATTTAAAAACGATTTGGATTTTTGATTTAGTTTCCCGCAAACAGTTGTTCCACTGTAAAGGGTTTCAATTTCCATTGCCTTTGTTTTGTTTTTGTATCTCAGCTTTTAGTTCGATGATACTCATATACAGATTGGCAAAGGTAGTGAGCTGGTTCATTGCATCTTGTAAACCAGCCTTGAAGAGTAAGCCGTTGTCCATGTGTTCTCGAAAGATAGTCAGAGGATTTTCACTTTCCATACTTTCGACTGTTTTTTGGTAGGAATCCAAAAGTTCAATTTTGTCTTCTAAAGACTCAGGAACTTTCCATCCATTGGACAAACGACTCATTGAATATTATCGACCTTCCACTTCCAATAGTTTGGTGGTCTTCACGATGATCCTTGTAACGACATAAAAGACCAAACCGAATCCAAAAAACCAAGTGTGAAATGGTTTCCAAATTCCTGCTATGTCCACCATACGGAGGTTTGGTTCTTGGAAATAAATTTGGATCAAATCGAATACAGTGAATACAACGATGATTCCAAACAAACTTGGATATTCTCGTTTCCAAATGTTACGGAAGGAAAAATCTAAATTCGGTTTTACATAACCAGAAAGACGAGGGATGAATGCTGGCGTTTTGTCCGCCCACTTCAAGTATGCATCTTTAAATTTTCCACGTAGGAAATATTCTTCTGCGAAGATGATCCTCTCATAATATAGATAAAAGAACATGATGTAGACCAATGCAAATGCAAAGTCCCTTAGAATGATCACTGGTCCTAAATACATCAAAAAGTTACCGACGTAGAGAGGATGTCTCACTAGTGAGTAAATGCCTGACTGGTTTACCACATCTGCGACTTGTTGTTTCGTATTTCGACCAGAAGTATTTTTCGGAGTATAACCGATGGTAAAACATCTGACAAAAAGTCCCGCAAAACTCACTACAAATGCACCTGCCAACCAATACAAATTGGACATATAGTTCCCTTGGAAATAAGGAACATAGGGTAAATACAGTAAGGAAAGAAATAAAATGACTCCTGGAATGTAGGAGCGCCATCGAAAGAGAAAATTGCCTTGTTGGTTGAGTTCTTCTATAAGTGCCATGTTAAATCGTACTTGCTTCCTTTGATTAAGCTGTCAGCTTACGTCCTATGTCAATCAAATCCTTTATCCCAGCAAAGTTCAATCTCCCTGTCCTTTGGTTAACCGATCTGACATTGCCCTTACTCAATAAAGTTGTGCACAATCTGGAGGCGATTGAAATCTCAGAAAATGACGAAAAAATATTAAAATCGTTTCAAAAAGAACGTTTGCTCTACATTTCCAATCATCCTACTACCAAGGAACCAGGCATAGCGTTTCATGCGGCAAACATCATGGGTTCTCGTTTTCATTATATGGCCGCCAGGGAGGTATTTGAATGGGGATACGGATTCGTGGGAGATTTTATCCAATCCATTGGTGCCTACTCTGTGTTAGCTGGTGCACCCGATAGAGAATCTCTCAAAGCATCCCGGGCCATATTGGCAAACCCGGCTGGTAAGTTAGCACTGTTTCCTGAAGGTGAACCCACAAGTGGGATGAACGACACCTTACTTCCCTTCCAACCAGGTGTCGCCCAGCTTGGGATTTGGGGTTTAGAAGATGCACTAAAAAAAGATCCCAATGCTAGCATATGGGTGTTACCAACGTTTATCAAATACCGAATGACTAGTTCCATCCAATCTATGCAAAAAGATATCGACCAAAGTCTCACACGAATGGAAGAAAGGTTCGGAATCTCTAAAACAGGCAAAGACATTGTGCATCGATTTTTATCCATCGGAAAACGTATGATGGAACGAGAAGAAAAAGAATATGGTGTTCCTGTGGAAGAAGGAAGAGCCGATGACTTTGATTACCGATTGGGACGAATGCGACATGCCATGCTCGATAACATTGCCAGAAAGGCCAACATACCAAAGTGGGATGTGGATGCCAATGCCATCGAAAAATTGAGAAAAATCCTGAGCACACTCGAAATGGTTTCCGTGGGCGTACAGGACCCAAACGGTGAACTCCCCAGTTTGGAAATGGCAAGATGGGCAAGAAATGCAGCCACAAAAGCATATGATTTTATTTCGATCCAAACTGCTTATATCAAAGAATTACCAAGCCCGGAACGTTTGTATGAATTTTTATACCGCTATGAAAATGAAATTTTCGGTGAAACAAAACAAAGATCTCACAAAGCGGTCGTTAGACTGGGAAAGCCATTCAAGATCAATGAGTATCTTGGTTCTTACAAAGAAGACAAAAAGAAAACCCTAGATTCGATTACGGAACGTCTAAGAAATGAGTTACAAACAATGCTTGTGGACGAAAAATCCAAATCGAATGCATTGTTCCCGAGCCAATATATTTTTTAATGGAACCATTGACGTTATCACAAATTAGGGACTGGATTCAGTCAGATGATCCACTTGCCATTTCCACGTATGGAGCTTCCAAAAATTTAGATGAAAATTTAGTCCAAGTCCTCGATGCCCTCACGGAAAGATACAAAATTCAACATTTATCTCCCATTTTATTTACCATCGTAAAAGATTTGATTCTAAACGGGTTTAAAGCAAATTTCAAACGATTATTTTTCCAAGAAAACCAATTGGACATACACTCACCCGCCGATTACGAGTTAGGTGTTCGTATGTATAAAAGTTTGATCCTTTCTGGCAGAGGAAATTTATATGAACCTATGGCTCGAGAAAAAAATTTGTATGTGAACATCAAAATTGAACATGACGATTCCCAAATCAAATTTGACATTCGCAACAATTCGATGTTAGTGCGCGGGGAAATGCAGAAAATCAGGAATTCCCTTTTGCACGCTCAAAACTACAACGACATCATGGAATATTACATCGAACGGGGGGACAACTCAGAAGGGGAAGGAATTGGCATTGCCTTGTGTATCATTCTTCTCAAAGGAGAAAACCTTCCCACCGACCAATTCCGCATCTACCACGAAGACGGAGAAACGATCGCCCAACTCACCATTCCCTTAAAGAAAGGCTAGCAGAGAAACCCTGGTTTTCCAACTTGGATGTATGGGCCACGCAACAGAGACAACCAATCACTCCATTCCAGAAGTTCTAAAAGCTATTGTTTCGAAAGAAATGAACCACGCCCTTTGGCTGAACACACTCTCTTTACTCGAACACATTGGATCGCGAAAAATCCTTCTCACCCAGTCCAGTGAAGATACCTCAGAAATGATCTTACGACATGCCACAGAAGAAGCAAGGCATGCCCTCTTTTTCAAAAAAGCAGCAAGGACCATCCAACCGGAGTTTCGTTCTGGCTACCAAAACTCCTCTTTAGTTCGCGGAACTGCCGCAAGAATTTATTTCGCAAAACTAGACACCCTCGTTCGCAGGAATCTTAAGAAAGTTTTCACCGACGAAAGGACATTCACCTACCTTGCCTATTTGTATACCACAACCGTAATCGAAAAAAGAGCTATGGTCGTTTACAATGCGTATGACGAAATTTTAAACCAATCCGGTTCTCCCATCCGCCTAACTAACCTCATCCTAGAGGAAGAGGGCCATTTGTCCGAAATGAGCGCGGAAATGTACCGTTTGGACCCGAATGCGGAACAGAGATTGGCCCTTTTGGAAGCAGAAGAAGCAAAAATCTTTGCCCGTTTTTGGCGCCAAATCGGTGAATTCTCCCTAAATTAAAAAAGGCTTGCGAAAAAAATCCGAGACTGGTTTCCTTCAACCATCTTCATGCGACATAATACTATTATTGGATCTTTGAGAAAATGGGATTAGAAGTCTTTTTATTGCCTTTTTTGGCGAGTGTAGCCGTGACCATCGGACTCCGTCGTTTGGACAAATCCAATACCAAACTGTCCCAACTGAAACGTTACGCCTCCAAACTCACCGAAGAAATGCAAGGTGTTGCCCTCCAAAAGATCCAAATGGTAAAAGATGCAGGGATTGATTTGGACATCCTTGTCAAACAATCGCGGAAGGTCGCAGAAGACATCCAATCCTTAAGCGCCGAATCCAGGGACCTCTTCGAAAAAATCCGCGCAAGCAAAGATTATCTCTCTTCTCTTTCGGGAGAGATGGAACAAATCCAAGATTTGAGTAACCAAGTCCGCCGAGAAAAACAATACATGGAAGAAGGACTTTCTCAAATCAACTCACACAAACGCGAGTTACGTGAAGTATCCGAAGATATGGAGGCATTACACAATGAATCTGTCTCGATGCTTGATACCTTCCAAAACAAATTGAATTTACGAAGTGATGAGATTTTACAATCCGTCGCTCAAAAGATGGTAGAGCTTGAAAGCCTACTCGAAACCAAATCTGATTTCCTAGACAATTCCCTCTCCAAAATTGCAGAAACCGCGAGAGAAAAATTATTAACTCATGCGGATGTCATGGTGAATGAAACAGCCGGTCGACTGGACCATGCAAGAAAAGAAATGGATCTACTCCTCGAGTCCATGAAGTATGCACAAGGGGATTTGGATGTTCGCCTAACAAAGTTTGAAGATACGTCATCATTACTTTCTGATAAAGTTGATAAATTTGATGAACGATTGGAAGAAAAATACCAAAGAGCTTCTTCCAAATTGGAAGAGAAAGTTTCACTCCTTGAGAAAAAAATCCTTGAACGTTTTGATTCCATCGTCGACCAAGTAAGTCATACAAAAGATTCGTTCATGAAAGGCCTTAGCCAAGAAACGGATGCCATCAAACGAGAAATTGAAGATCTTTCTTTGGAAACACTCTCCAAGCGAGATGACATTATAAACGAGACAAGAAGACAAGCAGATGGAATCAACCAAACCATCATTCAATTCCAAGAAAAATACTTAGAAGCAGAAAACAAACTCCTCCGCCAAGCAGACGTTCGTAAACAAGAACTCATTCGTGAGATTGAAGCTTTCTCGGAAGAGTTCCATCGAATTTCAGAAGAATTAAAAGAAGAAGCAAGCACTCTCAAAAAAAGTGCGCTGCAAGAATTGAAAGACTTTGATCGAGAACTTGAAACCGTTCGTTCTGGCCAAGAAATGGTTATCAAAACGTCTCTCTTTGAACTCAAAAAAGAGTTAGAAGAAAGAATGCATTCGGATTTCAAAATCCAAAAACATGAAATGGATTCAGATCTTGGCACCATCCAATCACAAGTGAAAGAACTGGGTGAAACGATTTCAGCACAAACCAAAGATGTGGATGAATATGTCGAAGAATTGAAGTCAGCTCTTCGCGAATCAGCGCATGAAATCCTAGAGACGGCAGAAGAAAAAGCCAAAGAATCCGAAGAAATTGTTACAGAAAAGATTCGGATTGCCAATGCAAATTTAGAACAATTTGTGAGCAAATGGGAAGAAGAACTCGGAAGGATTCGCGAAGACCAAAATTATAGCATCGAAAAACTACAAGACCGCATGAAAGAAATCCATGTGGAAGGTGCTGATCTTCTCGGAGAATTCCAAAACCAATTCCAAAAAGCAAAAACCAATTTGGAACTTGTGGCCGAATCCAAAACAAAAGAAAGTATCTCCCGTTTGGAAGAAGAAGCAAAACTTGCTCGTAACGAAGTAGAACGAATCCTCAAACACCTAGAAGAATCAGGAGAATCCTTCTTCAACTTACAAGAAGAAAAGATGGACCGATTGAACGAAACGATCGATTCTAAAATCTCTCACCAACTCACGAAACTTCTGGACAAAGGGAATGTACAACTCGGTCAATTAGAAGAAAAAATTTCGAACCATCTAAACACAGTTCGTCGCAACTTAGAAGAAAGTATCAAACGCTCCAAAGACGAATCGAAAAAACAAATCGAAACCTACCAAAGAGATTACGAAAAATCGTTCAAAGAAATTGCAAAAGAAAGCCAAGACTTCTTAAAAGACAGTTTGGATCGTTTCCATGATCTCAAATTTGAAATCCAAACTGGTTTGGAATCTTTGAACGAAACCAAAGAAGAAACGTTGACTGGGTTCCAAAACGAATTGGAATCTCTGAAAGAAGAAATCTTAACACTATCAAGCGAACTCGAGACCGTAAAAGAACACTCAGATTTATTTGCTTCCGCAAAACAAATTGCAGACGAATCGAACAAAGCTGTAGAAGAAATTTCTGAAGCATTACGATCTCTAGAAAAAGGAAAACCAGATTTGGAGCTAGTCCAATCGGCAATTTCTGAATTCAGCGAGATGCGAACTCAAATCGCAAACGAACTTGAGCTTTTAAAGGAAGCACAGTTCCAATCAGAAGACATCGACAAACAAATCCAAATCCTCGCTTCCAACCTAGTTCACGTTTCAGAAACCATGGAAGGATTTGAAGAGAGTCTAACAGAGGTTAGCTCCATCGAGGCTCGTGTGACAGGTCTCTCAAAAGAACAAGCAAAAATCGAATCCTTTTTGTCGTCTCTCCAAGAGTCGCAAGATTCTGTGTTCCACCTGGTGGAAAATTTGGAAGGCCAAAAACACAATGCACGCGAACTCCAAGCGCGCCTCGACATCCTTGACCGCGAAATCGATGTAGTGGAAGCCAGAGAGAAAGAACTCACGGAAACGATCCGCCAAGCAGAAAACCGTACAGCATTCCTAGTCGAGCGAGAAGCGCAGATTGATTCTGTAGAACGCAAATTCGACAAAATTGAAGAACTCCTTGGTGACCTTTCCGATAGACACCGCCAAATCCTCACCTTACAAAAACGATTGGAAGACCTCAAAGAATCCACAAAAGACACAAAGGACGACTTGGAATCTCTCCTAGGAGAGGCGGACGAAACCTTCGAAAAACTCTCACAATTCCTGGACATCGTCCAAGGAGCGATGCAAAATCCCTCTACCTCCCCCAAAATGGACCGAAAAAATTCGGGAAATCCCTTGGTCGAGCGAAAAAGGGCGACCATCCAAAGCCTCCACGACAATTACCAATGGTCTTCTGAGGCAATCAGTGAAAAATTAAATATTGAAAAATCCCTCGTAGATAGCATCCTCGGAGTTAGAAAGAAATAACCGAGGTATCCATGTCCGAAGAACAAACAGAAACAACGTCAAAAGAATCCCTTATTGTCACTTCTAAGGTGAAAGCTTACATCAAAAGTAAGGGATTTATGACCTCAGGGGATGCGATCGACGGGATCAACGAAGAAATTTACCGACTCATCGACAGAGCATTAGAAAGAACGTCTGCCAACAAAAGAACAACGGTTCGGTCTACTGATTTCTAATCCGTGATTTATATCAAAAACAAGTCAGAAATTGAAAAGATGAGAAAGGCGGGAAAGTTTGCCGCCGAACTCCTCCTGTATTTAGAACCCTTTGTGAAATCAGGTGTTTCCACTCTGGAACTCAACGACATCGCAGAGGCGTATACCAAAAAAAACGGGCACCGTTCCGCCCCACTCGGCTACAAAGGGTTTCCCAAATCCATTTGTACTTCCATCAACCAGGTAGTCTGCCATGGGATTCCCAAAAAGGAAGATGTTTTGGCGGATGGAGACATCGTCAATTTGGATGTTTCTCCCATTGTTGACGGTTACATCGGCGACACTTCCAAAACCTTTATTGTGGGTGGAAAAACAACTCCCGAAGCAGAAAAGTTAGTAGCTGATACCGAAAAAGCCATGTGGATCGGAATCGAACAGATCAAACCAGGTAACCGGATTGATGATATCGGAAATGCCATCGACGATTTTCTAACCCCTCTCGGGTATGGAATCGTGCGAGACCTTATGGGCCATGGAGTGGGACGCAATTTTCACGAAGAACCACAAGTGCCACACTTTCGTTCCCCGAGGAAACTAGCCAAAATAGAGCCTGGAATGATTTTTACTGTGGAACCGATGGTCAATTTGGGAACTTGGGAAGTGAATTTTGATCGTTCTGATAAATGGACCGTCCGAACCAAAGATGGAAAATTGTCGGCTCAGTTTGAACACACAGTCCTTGTCACAGACAAAGGCTATGAAATTCTCACAAAAGTCTAAAGAAAACGTTCTTGCAATCTAAGTTCGTTTGTCGTCTAATCGGAAGTGAGGGTTTCCTATGAAATTAACTGTTAGTCTACTTTCCGTTTTGCTATTTGCATCGTCTGTATTTGCCATTTGCCCAGGTAAGGAAAAACGTTCCTGCCCAGGTCATGACAAATTAGTAGAGTGTCCACACGACGGAAAATAATTCCCATGAACCGCGCCATCCTCTTCGTCGATGACGAACAAATCATTTTGATGAGTTTGAAGTCTCAATTGAAAAAACATTTTGGGAACGAGTATCGTTATGAGACTGCCCAGAATACGGAAGAGGCATGGTCGATCATTGAAGAATTGGCCGAAGAAGGCATCAACATTCTCATCATCATTTCGGATTGGCTTATGCCCAACCAACGTGGTGATGAGTTTTTACGAGAAGTACACAAAACTTACCCTGAGATTCAGAAAATTATTATTTCTGGTCATATCGATGAACACTCCCTCAACCAATTGAAAGGGGAAGTGGATCTTCATAGTTTTTTAAACAAACCTTGGTCCGAATCGGATTTAATCAAAAAAGTGGAAGACGCGATAACGAAGATTGCCTAGGTTTCCTTAGGAAACCTCCGTATGTCTCAGCAAATTACAAAAAATACAATTGAAGATTTAGAACAATTACGCTCCAAATCACCTCTCATTCATAATATTACCAACTACGTTGTGATGAATAACACTGCCAATGCCTTACTTGCCATTGGTGCCTCTCCCATCATGGCTCACGCGATCGAAGAAGTGGAAGAAATGGTTACAATTTGTTCGGCTACTGTCATCAATATTGGAACTCTCTCCGAACCTTGGATCCAAAGTATGGAACTTGCTGCTAAAAAAGCAGTATCCTTAAAAAAACCTTTGGTTCTCGATCCAGTGGGAGCAGGTGCAAGTAACATTCGTAATGCGGCAATTCGAAGAATCTTAGATGCCGGAAATCCAAGCATCATCAGAGGAAATGCTTCCGAAATTCTATCGACACTCTCCTCTTCGGGAAAGACAAAAGGAGTGGATGCAACAGATTCTTCTGAATCTGCGGTGGAAACAGGAAAGTCACTTTCCAAAGTCTCTGGCGGTGTTGTTGTCATTTCTGGTGCCACTGATTATGTATTAAAAGGAACAGATCTTTCTCAAATCTCCAATGGGGATGCACTGATGACAAAAGTGACGGGTCTCGGATGTACGGCTTCCGCCCTTTGTGGTGCCTTTGCTTCCGTACAATCTGACCAGTTCCGTGCGGCAACCTCCGCCATGGTGGTCATGGGCATTGCGGGAGAGATGGCAAAAACAAAAACAACAAGTCCTGGCAGTTTTCAAGTGGCATTTCTCGATGCTCTTTACGAGATAAACGCGGACATCATCAAACAACGAATCAATGCAAAATAAAATCCAAGGGGTGTATCTGGTGACAGACAGACCCCTTTGTATCCACCATCGGATCGAGGAAGTGGTTCGCCTCTCTGCCTCAGGTGGAGTCTCTTTTGTGCAACTCAGAGAAAAAGAAACAACCTCTAGAGAATTTTTGGAACTCGCCCTTCATTTAAAAAAAATTCTAACTCCCTTCCATGTTCCCCTCATCATCAATGACAGAGTTGACATATGTTTGGCGGCACGTGCCGATGGGGTACACTTGGGCCAAACGGATTTACCATGGTCAGAGGCAAGAAGACTACTCGGAACAGAAGCCATCATCGGACTTTCCATTGAGACAAAAGAAGACTGGGAAACTTTACAAAAACAGGATCCAAATCCAGCCTTAGACTATTTGGCAGTTTCACCTGTTTTTGATACTCCTACAAAAACGAATACCAAACCAGCAATGGGACTAGCAGGTGTTCGTTGGCTAAAAGAAAAAACAAAACTTCCCATCGTCGCCATCGGTGGGATCCAAATCGGGAATGCGAAAGAAGTGATTTTGGCGGGTGCTGATTGTCTTGCGGTGGTGAGTGCCATTTGTTCGGCAACTGACCCGAAAGAAGTGACTCTTGCTTTAAAAAATTTATTCTAAGTGACTTGGTTACGGTTCCAAATAGAAACACCAATCCGTTCAATTGCTGAGTCCCGAAAGTAAGTATGAAATTCTTCTTCCGTTAAAAAGTTTTTTTCTAAAAACGTGTTTTCCTTCCAGAACTCACGAGGTAAAAAACTCATCTCTCTTGTCTCCACCTGATTTCGTTTGGCGATTCCTTCATTCCAAGGACATACTTCTTGGCAAAGATCGCAACCATACACCCAACCTTTTCGATCCCATTCCATAAAAGAGTCTGTCACTTCGGACGTACTTCGATCTTCAATGGTTAAATAGGAAATACATTTTGAGGCATCAATTTGATAAGGTTCCAAAGCATTGGTGGGACATATATCAAGGCATCGACGACAACTTCCACAATGATCTGTTGTTTTTTCTTCTTTTGGTGTTTCGCCTAACTCTAAATCAGTGAGAATGATCGATAGAAAAAAATAGGAACCTAACTTAGGATGGATGAGATTTGTATGTTTTCCTTGCCAAACAACACCAGATTCTCTTGTGAGAATTTTCTCTGCGATAGGAAGGCTATCCACAGACTGTCGAAATTTAAAATCTGGGTATAATTCCTTAAGTTCCTTTACAATTTGGTTCCCTTTCTTTCGTAAAACAATGTGGTAGTCGGTACCTAGTGCATACCGAGACACCTTTTTTTCCATATGAGAGAGAAGCTCTTCGCTTGTTTCCGAACGATAGACAAACCCGAGACAGATAGCAGAAACAGGAGTAAATCCCAGATTTTCAAAACGATTGCGGATGGAAAGCGCGTGGTCTTTGGCAAACCAATCCATATTCCCATGGCGTTTTTCAGAAATCCATCTCTCTAAATAGGAAAGATCCTTCTCTGGAATTTTCGCTTTCGTAAATCCAACAAAGGAAAATCCTTCTTTTTCGCAAAGGGACTTGATTTGTGATTGGATTGTAGAATAAGAGTTTGTCATGGCAGAGAAAGAGAATGAAGTTTACCTTACACAAATCCGAAGCCTTTTGCCAAGCCATTTGTTGGTCCAACTTCCTAAACTCATTCCTCATTTCCAGAAACTGGAAGCACTCGTTCCCATACCCAAACAAATACCGGAGCTTCTCAAAAAAGGAATCTATTTTGCTTTATTACAATCAGTGGTAAGACTTCTCGAAAGGCAAACTGACCCGATGTTACCAGAGATTGTGCCCGAATACAAAGAGTTAATCCGAACTGTGACAGAAACCTACCAAAACTTACAACCAGAGACTGAATCGAATTGGTTGGACGAATGCATCCAATATGGAGATAAGTCCGCCTATCATTGGGAGTGGAAACATTTTGATTCGAAAGAATTATTCTAAGGTCTAGTTGTCATCCGATTCTTAGAAGCCGTTTCCATCGAACGTTTGAAACTCGCTTAAATGGGAATTCCTATTTTACATCTCCAATACCAATCGGTAAGGTAGTTCGCGAATCGCAATCATTCAATTTGATTTGTGCATCCACGTAGAAAGAAAAAAGACAGTATCAAAAAGAGAATTCTCTTTTCTGAAATCATAGCATTTCCTTCTGTAAAGAGTTACGAAATTCATTTGGTATTGGGAGTTTTTTCTTTTCTCTATAATCAAAGTAGACTTGGACTGTTTTTGCTTTTACATATAGGACATCTGTTTTCTGATTTTTGATTTCGTAGGAAAATTCCCATGAAGTGGTTCCAATCTTGGAAACCCAAGTGTGAACGTAAATTTCATCTCCAGGCAATACAGAAGAAATCAAATCCATTTCCACTCGAGCAAGAACAAAGGGAATGTCTTCCAAAGTTGCTACTTGCAAATACCGATTGCAAAAATCAAGTCTTGCCAATTCTAAATAGGCCGAATAACTCGCATTATTTACCCTACGCATCGGGTCCATGTCATTAAATCGAATTTGAATTTCGGTTCGGATCATCTCAGTGACTAAATTTTCAGATTGGGCTTCTTTGTCATCCTCATCCTATGAGAATGATTTTGATTTATCACCTTGGTCCTTTCATCGAAATTTTAATTTCGACAGATCGATACAATTTTCTTTCTTGGGGAGTTTTCCCAGAAATGGGCTCAAGCGAGATCGTTTTGATTTTATCTTTGGATACACCACAAGTTGTCAAAATTTTCCGAACTGACTGAATCCTTTGTTGCACTAGGTTTCGATTCTTTGCTAAATTGCCTGTTGTGTCGGCAGATCCAATCAAACAAACTGAATCTAACATTTGTTTCAAAAAGGGGCTCATCCATTCTTTTAATTTTAAAACTTCCTGATCTTCCAATTTTGCACTACCTCCGTCAAAGTAGACAACTAGTTCCAAATTGTTTAATGTAGCGATACTAGAATCAGAATCGTACACATTGTACTTTTTTGGAACTCTTACCCTACCCTCTGTTCTTTTTTTAGGCCATAAAACATAAAAAACGAACAAGAGGCTAACTAAAATTAAGGAAATCCAAACCATACAACCATTAGACTCCTAAGAAAGACATAAATCATTCACAAACCGCTGGACAATTTATTTCCAAGACCTATTGGGAGTCTTCAGAGCTAGAGAAGATACTTCCGTCAATCGTGTGATTTATTCTCTAGAATTCCCAGTTGACTAATCATATGTTGAAGAAGACCTTACTTCACCTAATAGGAACTATTCGATTTCTGTTTATCCAAATCGAATTGCGTTTTATGGAATGAGGGTATATTTGTCATTGATCTTATGACATTCGTATGGAATTCAAAACACTAGACAGAGGAAAGTGGTTTTTGAGAATTTGGGTATGGAACGGATTGTCCACATTATCTCCAAACTCATTTTATTTTGCTCTTTATCAATTTCCTTTACGCAATGCAAACTAGCCAAGTTAGAAAATTCTTGTGATATTCAATCACAATCCTATCTCCTATCTGCATTGGTTCGATTTGCTACGGCAGACACTTCTCCTTCTTGTTTGCCTGGTTTCGCCTTCTTTGAGGAATGGGGAATCTATGGTGGAGTTTTTGGTCCGCCAGCAAAAGTACATTCGATTCTATCCTATCGAAATCATATCCTCATTGGAGGAGATTTTACACTGACTGGAGTCTCCACAGGTAGCGTTCCTGTTGTGAATGCACAAACAGGCACATCCGTTCCCAATCGATTGTGTCCTTACCTAAAAGTAAAAGGACCGAGTTATGCTGCAGTCTCAGATGGGAATGGCGGTTTTTATATTGGAGGTGAGTTTACCCATGTGCAAGGAAAACCGAGGAGTCAAATTGCTCATATTTTACCTGGTTGCCAATTAGATCCCAATTTTAATGTCACGAGTGATCCAAATCGAATTATTTACGCCTTACATGTATCTGGTGATCAATTATATGTTGGTGGATTTTTTGCATCCTGGGGATCAGGCCCACAAAAAAACATTGCTTCACTCAATCGATATTCTGGAGAACTAAACACAGGTTTTAACTTAGGAGATATTGACAATTATGTCTATGGTATTGTCTCTTTTGGTAATTCATTATTCATTGGGGGAACTTTTCAATCCATAGTCTCAATACCTAGATATGGAATTGCAAAGTTGGATCGAACCACAGGAACGATTGATTCTAGTTTCACAAGCCAACTTGGTATCGGTGGTGTTGCGTATGATCTCATGCTGGGCACTGACTTTCAAGGAAGTCCCGTTTTATATGTAGCCGGAAGTTTCACGACTCCCAGGTCAAACGTAGCTGCTTATTATTTAGATGGCACACTTCACCCATGGGCACCAAATCCAGATTTTGCGGTAGAAGCCTTAGAACAATATGAAAACATCATTTATTTGGGCGGTGGGTTTAGTTCCGTATTAGGTGCCGCTTCAGCCAATTTCTTAGTTGGTGTCGATAATCATATTGGGACCGCAATGCAGAATCAATTTGCAATCAATCAGTCTGTATCCTCACTTGATATCATTGGAAATCAATTATATGTACTCGGCCAGTTTACAGAGGCAAAAGGTTCACCAAGAAGATATGCTGCGAGTTTTAGTTTACCAAGCGGAAGCCTTACAGCTTGGAATCCTTCCTTAGAAGAACCGATTTTTAATCCAGGTGGTGCCGTAGTGCCGATTGGGAATGATGTAGCAATTGCCTATCATCGATTTTCTGTAAACATTCAACCGAAAAAACAATTTTTAGTGATAGATGATGCTTCTGGAAGTCCAATTGACGGTACTCCCGAATTTGATTTTCCAATCAAATCAATGCATATTCAAAACGACAAACTTTACATAGGTGGTAGTTTTGAATTGGTCAATGGAATGACAAGAAGAGGATTTGCAATTCTCGATTTACCCACCTATCAACTTAATTCCACCGATTTACAAATTTCAGATCCGTCAATTGATATACGTACCATAACGTCTTCGAGTGATCAGATATTTTTTGGAGGTTCAGGCCTTGCAACGGTTCGTGGACAAAACCGGAACGGTGTGGCAGCAATATCAAATAATGATTTTAACGTGACCAATTGGAATCCTAATTTAGGCGTTGGCAACAGTGCAACCTCACTTTTAGTCATTAAAGATGCCATTTATGTGGGGGGATTGTTTAATACGATGAATGGTGATAATACGATTAACAATTATCGAGCAGTAGATATAGTCAATGGAACCAAACTAAATACTCCATCCACGGTCAACTATCCAAATAGTGATGTTACAACTCAAACATTGTACAATGGTAATATCTATTTGGGTGGGATTTTTACATCGATTTCTGGTCTAGGAACCTTTAGTAACTTTGCAATCTTCGATCTTACCACTCAAACGTATCAAAACCCAAATCCAATCTATGCAAATGGATTTGTAAACACCATCACACCTTCCCCAGATGGAAGAGTTTTGGTTGGAGGTTCCTTTTCTGGACTGAACGGTTCAACGACAACAAATTATCTTAGCGCTTTCCAATCACATACCAATTCGATCTTAAATTGGGTTCCTAATCCAGATAGTTCGGCTTACACAAGTTTGTATCACAATGGAAAGTGGATTGTGGGTGGAGAATTCATCCATGCATTCCAAAAACCATATGGTGGAATTTTGATTACAGACTTAACAGAACCATCTAATAACTAGTCATACCATCCGTATGATTACTTGGATTTAGTTTTTTGTTTGGGTTTTCTTTTTAAGATGAATTGGATTGCTTCTTCGCCTTTTTGCACACCGAGTAAAGCCGTCTTATAAAGTTTTGTTCGGATGGTAGTTGTCAGTTTGACGGGAAGTGGTTCATCTGGAGCTACCGTGATGATCTTCACTCCCTTTGGTGGTTTCACCACAATCTCGCGAGCCAAGTTAAAGTGGAAATGATGCAATTTTCGCATCAATCTGCGAATGGTTCTGTGTTTGGGAAACGCAAGTAAACTTGTCAGTCTTGTTAAGGGATTGGATACATGACGTACAGGAGAATTCATCACAACAACTATCTCTTTGTAACCAGCTTCAATGATATCTTGGATCGGGAGTGGATTAAGAATGGCTGCATCAGAATATAATATTCCATCTAACTTATGTTTTCCGCGAGTTGCAATCGGGAGTGATGTGGCGGCTTTAAGTAAATCAAACACATTGCTAGATGTTGCTTTAATGTATTCAATCGAATGGGTGTGCAAATTGCTTACGGCAATGACAAAGTGGGGAAGTTTTTTGGAATCAAGAGTCTCAGATTCCAAACGAACTTTTTTACGAAAGATAAAATCGATGAGGTATTCTTGGTTTAAAAAGGTTTTCCCTTGAAATGGGTGGAAATACGAGATGAGTTTTCTACCCGATAAATCTCGATACCAAACCCCAAGCGCTTTTTCACTTTTAATCGGTTCTGGTTTTGGCATAGAAACATAATAGGCTGCCGCACATGCCCCTGAGGAAACTCCTACCACCAAATCAAAGTAATTGGGGCGAAGAAACTTGTTCCAAGCATAAAGAACACCACCAGAAAAGGCACCTTTCATCCCACCACCTTCCACAAGGAGGGCACGTTTTGTCCCTTTGGCTTTGGGGATTTTTGGATGGTTATTAGAATCAGGTTCGTTCCTAGTCATCTCAATTTGTCAGAGTCCTAGAACCTCGCTTTCGATGCAAAAAGGATTCAAAAAAATAGGAATAAGGACAATAAAATCCACTACGAATGCAATTGATTTGTATGCTCGGAATTCGTACGATTGAGATCGAAGTGGAAGGAATCCCCGTCAAAGGCACTTTGCAATGGACGACTAGTTCCCTTTACCAATTGGAATTGTACTCCCCCTATTCGGGTCCGATCTACTCCTTCTCTTTTCCTAAATTGTTTCCCCCCTTCCAAGAGGAAACTCTTGCAGAAATTGAAGAAAATGCGAAACGGCATTTGCGGACTTTGTTTTTCAAATGTGAGAGTATGAAAAAGGAAATCCCTAAGATTGAAACCGCTTTGAAAGAGTTTTGGTTAGAAGTCCAATCGATCCCCGTACTTTCCCCAAGTGAGTGGAAAGAAAAAAATGAATTTTTAAAACAAGCGTTACGGGACGGTTATATGGACAAAGCCATATACGAAAAAACAATTTATGATCTAACAGTTGTCATGGAAAAAAAACAAAATGAACGCGAGAAACGTTGCGAATCATTTTTATCTGAGTACCTTCCCGAGTTTTCTCACTTACAAAATCATTTTTCATGGATTCGTTTTTGTTATGAATTCACAGAAAAAAAACACTTACTTCTTCTTTAAAAAATCCTTTTTCTTGCCAAAGAGATGCATCTAGGCTTTACTTTCCATTAGATGTGAAATTTATTTCCCATCCAAATAGATTAGAACCCGGAAATTAGCTATGCGACCAATGGACCAAATCACAGGCAAAGATCAAAAGCGCCATGTGATCTTACACTATCTG
The DNA here is from genome assembly GCF_040833955.1 of Leptospira sp. WS60.C2. Classification (NCBI taxonomy): domain Bacteria; kingdom Pseudomonadati; phylum Spirochaetota; class Leptospiria; order Leptospirales; family Leptospiraceae; genus Leptospira; species Leptospira milleri. Next base: position 2,720,081 of record NZ_CP162133.1, read on the forward strand.
ATGAACCAAGAAATGAAAGCCAATTGGAATGGTCAGTCTCAAACCATGACAGTGGTTGAGGAAATTCCTGGTGGAGAGGAAATCGCCGTCCAATGGTCCGAAGTTTGGCCGATCGGTGAAAGTTCTACAGTCATACTATCTAAGTTGCTCGCTCGTTATTTAGAGCTTCACTGCACATTCATCAAACAACTTTCACCTAATAAAATCCAACTCAAAGTAGAAAAGGTATTAATTGCCAAAAAAGAAAGACTAAATCCTAGATTTACAATTACCGAAGAAGGTGTTGTCAATGTGACAAACATTGTAAGCTCCAAAACCATCATCGAAGCAAATATGTTCAATATCCCGACTCTTGTTCGTGTGAACTTTGAAGACTACAGAAAACGAATGATGGTTCGTTCTGGTGAAGCTGGGATTATGGATATTTTTAAATCTGGAATGGAGCGAAAGTTTGATGTTGTGAAATCAACGCAAAAAATTCTTTTCATTAAAGATGCTACAAATCCAGAAAGTTACAGAATGGACGGGGAAGGATTTTTGAATTATGAAGAAGACATCGAAGACAATGTCGACAAACTCGCGTTTGCTGCCAGAGATAAAAAAATAAAATCAGAACTTATTGTTCCAATTTTATACAAAAACGAATTAGAAGAAATTATACCCATTGGTTTTTACTTTCTACAAACAAAAGACAAATTCATCACTGATGAGGATTTGGCATTTTACCAAACTCAAATTTCCGAAATGATTGAACGCATTAAAGATGCGAACTTGATGACAACTGTAGAAAAATTTCCTGTTTTGGATCTATCAGCAACTGGTCTAAAACTAAGAGTGTCGAACAGTACTCTTGTTGAAACCTTACCAAAACAGAAAGGAATTTTATTAGAACTCGTTTTTAAACTCCAAACTCCATTTCGCTTTTTTGGCAAAATCGCTTGGACCCATAAAGAAGCGAATGGTGATTTATTGGTGGGAGTTGAGTTTTCTGGAAAACGAACCTATGCAGAAAAAGTGCGTTTTGAAGAAAATATTGAAATCATCAAAAACAACGGAAGAACTGCAGCCTAACGTTCCTTATCGAATTTCCAACTTGATGGTCTTAGGAAATTTGGGAATTTCATAGGCACAAATATAGTATAACATCTTTAAATCGATATAATCATACGCGCGAGCCAAATCCTTTTGCCACATTGTATCCATTTTATCCCATGGCAAGGTCGGGTATTTTTGTTTTTCCGATTGAGGGATTTTTAATGATTCCGATTGGATTGTTTTTAGCATCTCTTCTGCAAAAAAGCTATCATGTTCCCCTTCTTTGAATTCTTGGATTTGATTTCGGAAAATAAAGGCTTCCAATTCTTTACAGTAAAATACCAATTCATGAAACATGGGTTCAAAATAATATTACAAGTTTCATAGGCTAGTTTTTTTCATTGGCAAAGTTTTGCCTTTTGGTGATCATTCGAAATATATGAAATCCTTCTTTCAAATGCTCATCGGAATTTTTCTCTTCGTGACATTGCCACTTGTTTCCGACGAAAAAGAATTCCAAATCATAGACTTAGTTGTAGGCAAAGGAGATGAGGCATTCTCTGGTTCCTATGTCACTGTCCACTATGTCGGAAAACTAAAAAATGGAACCAAATTCGATAGCTCAAGAGACCGAAATCGTCCTTTTGAATTCAATTTAGGCGCAGGGGAAGTTGTTAAAGGTTGGGATAAGGGAATTAAAGGAATGCGAGTTGGTGGAAAACGAAAACTCATCATCCCTCCTGAATTAGGATATGGAAGCAAACGTGTTGGAAATATCCCACCTGATTCTACTTTGATTTTTGAAGTAGAGCTATTAAAAATCTACTAACAGTGATTAGAGATCCATTCCCACTTTGCTAGGAAAGGAATTTCCGTGGGGGAAATTCCTTGACAACGCGTCCTTTTCCTTTAGCCTATTTTCTCTATGGAAAGGAAACAAATTCTCACAATCCTCTTTTTTCCTGTACTTTTCGTACTTATACTCATAAACTGTAAACCGAAATCTGACTCGGACGAGGAAACCTTACTATTATTAGCCGCTGCATCGACAAGAATTTGTGCCAATTCTGCTTTTACAGGAACCACAGTGGTCAATTCTACAGCTACCCTCAATGGTAGTACAGATTGTATCACGGGGATGACATCTTCTATGTCGTCCGACTTACCTGATTGGATTCGTAACCATTTTAAATGTGCTGTGGGTTCTGTCTCAGGAAACAATTACGTATTTCGATCTCAAAACATTCCAAATACGAAAAGTTATTACTTTGGAACCAATTCTCCAATGTATGAAGCTTTAGCTGCGGGAAAAACACCTGCGGGTACTAACCAAATCCAATCGCAGTGTTTGGTGTATACCATTCCCAAAAACCCAACGGAAAAACTAACCAATAAAACAGGAACCCAAAGTGGGTATGTCTCGGTGGGAATCACTGTGAACGGACTTGCGATCTTTAATAATGCGGCTGCTCCTGGAGACGTATTAGCATCAGAAGTAGCAACATTTGATAAATACAATGGCCATCCTCAAAACTCCGGAGTGTATCACCATCACTCGCAACCATTGAATGTAACGAACGATAATGCAAACTTAGTTGGAGTGTTATTGGATGGATTTCCAGTGTATGGTCTAAAATGTGATAATGGGACTTCAGGAACAGGTGATGATGGAAATCCTGGAACCGTTGGACCTGCATTAGATGCTAATCATGGACATACGGCGGCAACCGTTTTGTTTCCTTCTGGGATTTATCATTATCACTATGCCTATGATGCAACTGCGACTACTAACACATTGATTGGTTCTTTCTTCCATGGTATACCTGGGACAGTTTCCAACTAACAGAAATCTGTTGGCTTTTTTATCAAAGCCGTTGGTCTTCGTTTGTATCTTGTTTTCCTTGCGCTGTGGAAACGTCGTTATAAAGCAGGGAGACAAAGCGATATCCGAAGATCAAAATCATTTTTTATTGTACCAAGGCAAACCTTTTACAGGAATCTATAAACAAGAAAATGACATTCTTCAAGAAACCTATGAAACAGAATTTTACAAAGGCGTTCCTCACGGAAGTTATACGGTAAAATCGTATTCAGGGACTGTTTTAGAAATAAGAACCATTCGCTATGGACAAAAACATGGGAAACAAACCTTATTTTTTCCATCTGGAAATAAACGCCAAGTCTCAGAGTTTGAAAATGGAATACCCATTGGAGAACACATAGAATATTACGACAACGGCCAAATCGCTAGTTACCAAACGTTTTTTCCTTCAGGGAAACCGAGAGTCGTAAAAAAATGGAACAAACGTGGACAGATCTTTTTGAACCATGTATTCTTAGAATCTGGGGAAAGTTTCGGAAGGCCAGGAAGCAAACTTTGCGAACCCATTCCAGATGAAAACGGAAAGCAAAGACTAAAATAAAATCTTCAACCACTTAACCTTGATGTTTAGAATATCAGTATCTTAAATGCAATTTCATATCCACTGCACATATCAAAAAATAGGAGTTCTTTTTCTTCTATTTGGATTTTGTTTTTTTTCTTGTAAGGGCGATGTGAATCCTCCCGATCCCAAAGTTCTCCCCTATTTTTTAGGAAAGGACTTTGATCCTGTTTGGACCAAAAAACCAAGTGGTCTTTCTGATTTAAAGCAAATTCCAGAAGATTTCCAACTCACAAACCAAATGGGAAAAAAAGTTTCTCTCAAGACAAATTCATCTAATCCATGTTTGGTTGTATTCTTCTATGCTACATGCCGTGGGATCTGTCCACTGATCACCAAAAACTTAATTCAAATCGAACCCCATTTGGCAGAATTTCAAAACTTAAAAATTCATTCCATCTCTATCAATCCCAAAGAAGACACACCAAATGTGCTTCATAAATATCGCTCCCAATATAAAATCGAAAACCCTAATTGGAATTTTTATACGGGAAAAGAAAAAACCATTGAGAATTTTGCGAAAACCATTTGTGGTGCTGAAGTAGAAGGTTTTTCCTTAGAAACAAACAAATTTGAATTTGTACATACGGAAAACATTTTCTTATTTGATGGGAAACAATACCTGAGAGGGATTTATCGTGCCAAAGGTGAAGGCGATATACAAAGGTTAGTGGATGATCTCAGAAAACTGACAAAGGAATCCTCATTCAGGATTCCGTGAAATTTATTCACTAACCGTCTAATTTTTAATTTTATAACCAGTGCGAAAGATAAGCCATGTTACAAATAAACAAAGAGAAAGAAAGATCAGAATCATCGAAATGCTAATCGATAAGGCAACATCAGCTCGTTCAAAAAAACTATAACGAAATCCACTGACCAAATACAATACTGGATTAAACATACTTACGTTTTGCCAAAACTTTGGTAACATTTGAATCGAGTAGAAACTTCCTCCTAAAAAGACGAGAGGGGTGATCACAAGCATCGGAATCATTTGTAATTTTTCAAAACTATCCGCCCAGATACCAATCACAAATCCAAACAGACTAAAACTAATACAAGTGAGAAGAAGGAAAAATACCATGAGAAAGGGATGGTCAATGCGGATGGGAACAAAAAAGGAAGCCGTGATGAGCATGAGAACTCCGAGCATCAATGACTTTGTAGCCGCTGCTCCCACATACCCTATCACCACTTCCCACATCGTTACAGGAGCCGAAAGGATTTCATAAATCGTTCCATTGAATTTAGGAAAATAAATCCCAAAGGAAGCATTGGAAATACTTTCTGTGAGTAGTGACAACATCACAAGACCTGGAACGATAAAACTTCCATAATGGATACCATCAATTTCTTGTATTCGAGATCCTATCGCCGATCCAAAAACGATAAAATACAAAGAAGTCGAGAGTACAGGAGAAGCAATGCTTTGCAAAAGCGTACGAAACGTACGAGCCATTTCAAATCGGTAAATCGCTTGGATTGCATAAAAATTCATACGGACTCCTGTAATAATTGAACAAAAATTTCTTCTAAGCTACTTTGTTTGGTGCTCAAATCAGTGAATTGGATTTTTTCTTTTTTCAAATCATCCAAAAGTTTGGTGATTACACTGCTATCATCAGAACGATCATAGGTAAATACGATGGCAGAATTGTTTTCTGCAAGTTCCAATTCGTATTTGATGAGTGACTTTGGAAGTGATTTCAAACTTTTTTTAAGCTCAATGCGCAATTGTTTTGTACCCAATTGTTTCATGAGTTTGTCTTTGTTTTCAGTGAGAAAAATTTCACCTTTTCGGATCACAGAAATTCGATCTGCGATGGATTCAGCTTCTTCGATATAGTGGGTTGTTAAAATGATGGTCACTCCATTTTTACGCAGTGATTCTACAATCTTCCACATATCCTTTCTGAGTTCTACATCCACCCCAGCACTAGGTTCATCCAAAAATAAAATCTTTGGTTCGTGTGACAAAGCTTTGGCGATGAGAACCCTACGTTTCATCCCTCCTGATAGCGTCATGATCCTTTGGTCTTTTTTATCCCATAAGGAAAGAGACTTTAAAACTTCTTCTATATATTTTGGATTGGCTGGTTTTCCATATAGCCCCCGCGTAAAACTCACACTTGCCCAAACCGTTTCAAAGGCATGGACACTCAGTTCTTGAGGGACAAGGCCAATGAGTGATCTCGATTTTTTAAAATCTCTAATGATGTCGTATCCTGCGACTTCTACTTCACCGGAACTAGGGGAAACAATCCCACAAATCAAATTGATAAGGGTCGTTTTACCAGCACCATTGGGGCCAAGTAGGGCATGGATTTCTCCTTCTCTCACTTCCCAATTCACTTGGTTCAGTGCTTGAAATCCATTGTCATAAGACTTGGATACTTGTTTTACAGTTAGGATTGGTTTCAAACAGATTCATCCTTCCAGCCAATGTCATTGAGGAAGTCTTCATAACCCCCATCATAGACAAAAACTCGGTCATCATCGAATACAATGAGTTTTGTGGCTACAGCGCGCAAGTGCATTTCGTTGTGGGTTACCATGATGACGGAACCATCAAAGTTATCAATTGCCTCAATTAGGGAGTCGCAGGATTGCATGTCCAAGTGGTTGGTTGGCTCATCCAGATACAGTAAGTGGCAAGGGGTGACCAAAATTTTACCAAGTAACACCCGACTCTTTTCACCACCCGAGAGAACTTTGATTTTTTTCAACGCGAGGTCTTCCGAAAACATCAATCCTCCCGCAATATTACGTGCTTTTCCTTCTGAACAATTGGGATCAGCACTCATAATTTCTTGCACAACCGTATTACTTTCGTTCATATTGAGTTTGTTTGTCTGACCGAAGTAACCTTCTTTGAGAATGGGGTGTTTTTTCACAACACCAGAAACAGGAGAAAGTTCTCCAGCAATTAACTTGAGTAAGGTTGATTTTCCTTTACCGTTTTTTCCGATGATACAAATCCGATCTTCTGGACCAACACTGATAGAAAAATTTTCAAATAAATAAGGTGCTTTGCCATCGTAAGAGAACGATACTTCTTCCACACTTAACATTTGGTTGGCGGAGAAGGGGGCACTGTTGAAATATAACTCCATATCTTCAATGGTATCGAGAGCTTTCATCTCACCTTGTTTTTCTAATTTTTTGACACGAGATTGGGTACGACTTGCAAAACTCGCTTTTGCTTTAAACTTAGCAATGAACATCTCTTCTTGTTTGCGTTTTTTTGCTTCGTTTAATCGAGTTTTTTCATAAATTTCTTCTGCTTGGTTGATTTGAGTGTATAACTTTTCTGTGTCACCTTGTACTTTGATGGCTTTTGTACGATGAATCGCAACAGTATGCGTCACAACACTGTCCATAAAACTTCTATCATGTGTGATGAGAATGATTTCACCTTCCCATTCCCGAAGGAATTCCTCTAACCAACGTATGGTGACGATGTCTAAGTAGTTGTTCGGCTCATCTAAGATCAGCATGTCTGGTGCAGACACCAAAAGTTTTGCCAAATTCATCCGAATTTGGTAACCACCAGAAAATTCATTTGGGCTTCGTTCCATGTCCCCTTCCGAGAAACCAAGACCAAATAAAATGCGTTCTACTTTCCAAGTTTCATACTCATCGCCTTCTGGAAGGCCTAACGCGCACTCTTCGAGAACAGTAGGTTTCGTAAAAACCAAATGTTGTTCCAAGTGGCCAATGCGATAGCCTTTCGGGATGGTAATATTACCCGAATCTGGTTCTGTTTTTCCTAATATGATTTGGACAAGAGTTGATTTACCATGTCCATTGCGACCAACTAGACCAACTCGTTCCCCACGATTGACACTGAATTGTAAGTCATCAAATAAAACTTTGCCGTTGAATTGTTTGTTTAAGCCAGATATTTTGATCATATAATTTCCGAAAGCAGGTAAGGGATAAAACCAAGATGCTAAAAGTAGCCGAGAGGACGAGTAGAAAGAACGGGAGAGTGATGAGATTTTTTAAGGATTTAAGCATAAAATTCTGACATAATCTTCAGAGATCAAACGTTAGGAATTATGGACTTTTTTTGGCTCGTACGAATACCGAAACTATACTGTGCGAACTTATCTTTTGTATCTACTAGGAGGCCTTTGCCTTGTTTGGGGGAATCTCATTCACTCCAATGGGAATTTGCAGGTAGCTTTCGGTGCAGAAGAAAATTACCTTCTAGTTCGTTCCTTAGATTCGAGTATCATCCACTTGGGTGATGAGGAAGATAAATTAGAATACCGAAAGATCATCGATGAATACTTGCGATTTAAGAGCCTTCATATCCAAGGGAGGTATGGGGATGCCTACTTGGCTGTTCGCTCGACACAATTCCAACTCATCCAACTCTATGATAAAATCCTCACAAAAAACATATCGCTTGTTCGTAGTGAATTAGAGTTACTTGGTCGAAAAGCAAGAGACAAAGAAAAAGCACAAACCAAAGCCTTTTTACGGCTCGCTTTACGAGATGTGAGTGAAGCAGAACAAAAATTGGTGATGGCACGGAACATGCGTCCCTATTTGTATCTTTTGAAACTAAGAGAAATGTTATTTGCCTTAAAAATCTTAAAACATGCGGGGAAGTTTGTCATTTTTCTCAACTTACTCCATGATGGGCAATACATGGATTCGATCGAGTTTTATGACTTTGATACAATGGAAGCAGAACTCATCCGTGGATTTGGCAAAAATTCGAAGTATTTAGCGCTTCATTACGACAATGCCTTTCTTCCCTATGGAGAGGAAAGCATTTACGATGACAAAATGACCAACTTCAAAACTACACTGGTGAGTCCAAACGAAACTGCAAAGTGACAATTCCAAACTGGAATTTAGGAAAACTTTCTAAATCGTGTTTACGATTTTTTTAGTTGGATAAGATCTCGACCTCGATTTGCTTTTTCTTTTGCCTCTTCAATTGTTTTGCCTAATGCCAAACTAACACCCATTCGGCGCTTACCAACCACTTCGGGTTTCCCAAAAATGCGAATGTCGAGTCCACGAATTTTCAATGCTTCTCCGAGGCCAACATACTCTGGTGACTTGGTATCTCCCTCAAGTAAAATGGCGGAACTTGCGGCAGGTGTTTGAAAGATCAGCTCCGGAATGGGAAGACCAAGAAGTGCTCTTACATGAAGAGAAAACTCAGAGACATTTTGAGAGATCAGAGTGACAAGTCCTGTATCATGTGGCCTTGGAGATACTTCACTAAAGTACACTTCGTCCCCTTTGACAAAGAGTTCCACACCAAAGATACCGAATCCCCCAAGACCAGTGGTGACGGTTTCAGCAATCTGTTTTGCTGCTTGTAAGGCGACTTCCGACATTGGTTGTGGCATCCATGACTCCACATAATCTCCGTTCACCTGTCTATGTCCAATCGGAGGTAAAAAGCTCGTCCCATCAATGTGGCGGATGGTGAGAAGCGTGATTTCAAAATCAAAAGGGATAAACTCTTCGATGATCATCTTCCCTTTGCCCGTACGACCACCCGTCTGACCGTATTCCCATGCCTTCTTGATATCAGATTCCGTTTTGATAAGGCTTTGGCCTTTTCCAGAAGAACTCATAATTGGTTTTACGACACATGGAAATCCAATGGAATGAACTGCTTTGGTAAAATCTTCTTCTGTATCGGCAAAAAGATAAGCGGATGTTTTTAACCCCAACTCTTTTGCGACAAAGTTACGAATGCCTTCACGATTCATCGTGAGGTTGACTGCTTTTGCACTTGGTATGATTTTAAATCCTTCAGCTTCTAATCGAACCAAAGTTTCTGTATGAATGGCTTCAATCTCAGGGACAACAAAATTAGGTTTTAACTCCCGTATGGTGGCCTCAAGTTCCTTGGGATCCAACATATTGATCACACGGGATTCCTGAGCCACAAGCATGGCAGGAGCATTCGGATAACGATCCACTGCAATGACATGGATTCCCAAACGATTGGCTTCGATGGCCACTTCTTTTCCTAATTCTCCGGATCCTAAAAGGAGGAGTTTTGTTGCTTGTTTCGTAAAGGGTGTTCCAATCATATTCGCAAAGATGGAGGTACCTATTATTACGACAAGAACGAATCCTTACATGAGATACCGTTTTCCGAGATTGTCTCTTTGGTAGATATTAGCACCCATTCGAATGAGTAAATCAGACAATTCCCCGAGCCCATCAAAACTATTCGCGATATGAAGAGCTGTGACTCCATTCGGATCGGCTACATTGGGGTTGGCACCTGCATACAGTAAAACTTCTACTGCTTCAATATTTCCCGTTTCGGTTGCCTTATGAATTGGATACAAACCCATGTTATCTGGTTCATCAGGATTTAAGCCAATGGCCAGCAATCGTTTCAAAAAATAAACATCCGAAACCTCAGTGGATGCAATTCCCAAGAGTAAAGCCGACTCAAATAAACATGTTTTTTTAAGATCTGCATCCGACAGAAGCAAATCAAAACTATCTCTGTCCCCTCTCGTGATAGAAGAGCACAAGGAACGAAGCCTGATATTGGATTTAGATTTTCCGACGAAATCGATTATATTTTGGATCATGCCCATATCGTATCACTTCTCCTCTGGTTGTTGCTTGTAAAAAAGGGACATTTTTTCATACTCCGCAAACCATTCTTTGGGAATACTTCCTGAATTTCGTTTAAAATCATGATTAAAATGGGACTGGTCTGTGTATTCAAAGATTTGTGCAAGATCCGTCAGCCGTAAGTCAGGATTATGCGTTTGGTAGTGCTCTGGATTTCTCACAAGGGATAAGACTCTATGAACCGATCGATATTCGGAGGGATTGAGTCCCACCACCTCTTGGAACTTACGCTCTAATTGTTTTCTAGAAATTCCAAGCTTTTGAGCCAAAGGATTGATATTGGTTTTAGGATTGGTAAGAGCAAATAAGGCAAAGCGTACATACGCAGGAACATCTGTGCGCCTCCCAGAGAACTGAAGCAAATACTCAGTAAGAAGTTGCGTCACTTCCTTTTCTTCTATTTCAGACGTTCGGAAAATTTCCGTTATACGATCGTTTGCTGGAATTTCGGGAAATTTATTTTTTAACTCTAGACCACATTTAGAATATAATCCGTAAAGACCTGCTACAAAAAATCGAATGGACAAAAGATTTAAATTGGATTCAGAAAGAACTCTCCACCTTCTGGTCTGAGGTCCGACAAGATGAAACTTCGGGAGCGGGAAAATCTCCCCTGATTCTGTTTCCACCAGTGGTGGATTCCCTAGATGAAATACCATCTCACACTCGTAAGATGGTATGATCCAAGGTAATTCTCTAGGATTGACCTCCTTCCAAATCCAAAACTCTTTTACATAGGATTCAAATTGGGAAGGAGGGTTGAAAAAAAGAATGTTCACAGAGTATATCCTAAGAATTCATTTTTCAATTTGATTTCCAACGACTCATCCGAAGTGCATTGAACACAACAGAAATTGAACTAAATGCCATGGCCGCACCACTCACCCAAGGAGCAAGAAGACCAGAAGCAGCAATAGGAATTCCAAGAAGATTGTAACCCAAAGCCCAACCGAAATTTTGTCGAATGTTCAGAACAGTGTCTTTTCCGATTCGGATGAGATCAACAATCCTTTGGATATCACCATTCACCAGTACGACATCAGCAGTGCTAATTGCAATGTCAGATCCAGTCCCCATCGCAATTCCCACATCAGCCGCAGCTAACGCAGGTGCATCGTTAATCCCATCTCCTACCATCGCACTAAAAACACCATTCGACTTAAGTTGTTTCATGATCTTTGCTTTTTCTTCTGGCAATAGACTAGCATACACGGAAACAATTCCAACTAATTTTGCGACCTTCGTTGCTGCATTGGAATTGTCACCTGTGAGTAGAATTGGCTCAACACCTATTGAACGTAAGTCGTCAATGGCCTTCTTTGCCGAATCACGAATTTGGTCTTCAATCCGGAATACTATCATTCCTTCCAAATTTCCACGGATTCCAACAAATACCAAACTCGCACCTTCATTGGTCCACTCTACCACTTCACTTTTTATGTTAGATGGTATGTTAAACCCTTTTTCTTCCACAAAGGTTTGTTTACCAATAAAGTAAAGATTCCCGTCCCATTCGGCTTGGATTCCTCCTCCAGGCGCGGTTATGGTTGGGACCGGTCCATGATTCGTTGCACTATAATCTTTTTCTTTTCCAAATGCCAAAATGGCTTTTGCCAAAGGGTGGTCTGAAGTTTCTTCGATCGCAAGTATATGCGCAAAAACAAGGGTCTTGGTTTCTTCTGTGATCCCTGAGAGCAGAACAGACGTTACTTTGGGTTTTCCTTCTGTTAATGTCCCTGTTTTGTCGAAGAAAATCGTATTGATTTTTGCAACTGATTCTAATGCTTCTGCACTTCTGAAGAGAACTCCGCGTTTTGCAGCTCTACCTGTACCCACAAGAAGTGAAATGGGAGTGGCAAGACCAAGAGCACATGGGCAAGCAATCACAAGGATCGCAATACTTGTTTCGATTGCAGAAGTGATTTCCCCTGGCGCTAAAACGAAGTACCAAAGGAAAAAATCGATCATGCTAATCGATATCACAACAGGCACAAAGTAAGCAGAGATTCTGTCTGCAATCCTTTGGATGGGAGCTTTGGTTCCAAGTGATTCTTCTACAGATTTGATGATATGAGACAAAGTGGTATCATTACCCACCTTCATCGCTTTCACAACAAGGGAACCATTCCCATTCACAGTTCCACCAAGGATCTTATCACCCACTTTCTTTTCGACAGGCATACTTTCGCCAGTTAACATAGATTCGTCGGCAAAACTTTCGCCTTCTGATACAATTCCATCCATAGGAAATCGCTCCAAGGCTTTCACAAGAACTAGGTCACCTTGTTTTAAGTATTCATTAGGAACTTCCGTCCAAACTCCATTGGATTTTACGGTGGCAGTCTCAGGTCGTAGTGTGAGTAGTGCTTTAATCCCATCACTACTCTTTCCTTTTGCCATATGTTCAATCCACTTTCCACCCAAGATGAAGGTAATCAGAACTGCTGAAGTTTCAAAATATAAATCTTTTCCGAAGATACTATATCCATAAGCCGCCGATGTTCCAATGACCACAAGCACATCCATGTTTGCGGAACCATTCCGAAGGGCACGATAGGCAGATTGATAAAATGGGAACCCAATCAAAAATTGAACTGGAGTAGCAAGTAGCAACTGCACCCACCGATCCATCAAAAGATGAGGCATGGGAAGAAAGGATAAAAATTGAAAATGTGTCACCATTCCATAAAACAAGGGAAGAGATAAAAGTGCGGAGAAAAGAAACCGAATCTTTAAAATTCGAATATAATCTTTCTGCTTTTTTTCTGTTTCCGATTGTTTATTGGGATCGTGTTCCGTTGCTTGGTAACCAAGAGACTCCACTGTTTTAACAAGTTTGTCTACGGATACCGAATCATCTGCTCTTAAAAAAACAGATTCTCTTGCGAAATTGACTCTCACTTCAGAAACACCTTCGAGTTTAGAAAGGCCCTTCTCAATCCGAAGGGCACAATTCGCACATGTCATTCCGAAAAGATCTAACGTATGTTCTGTTGTTTTATTTAACGTTTCCAAGGGTATATCCATCCTCACTCAAACGAGTTCGAATTTTTTCCAATTCTTCTTCAGTAAGAGTCTCATTCACCGATACAATTTCATAGTCCACATCAGCAGTTGCTTGTTTTCCATTTTCTGCAAAGATTTTCTCTACTGTTTTTTTACAATGCATACAAGTCATTCCTTCAATTTCATAATTAACCATGGTGATGCTCCTTCTTTTCCTCTTTCGCTTCGCTTAACGGCAGTTTGTATTTAACCTCTGCCCCTTTTTGCCCTTTCCAAACGGGAGATAGATGTAATTCTCCTTCCTCGACAGATGATCCTTTAGGCACTTCACAATAAAAGTGATCAGGATGGCCAGAACACTTAAGTCTGACTTCTTTTCCAGCATTCAGTATAGTAGCACTGACATCGGAATTTTTGGAAGTCGGATTTTCAAAGTTAATATCCAAAAGATAAACTTTAAATCCGAGATTTTTATAGCTGAGCACTTCTGTGTGAAATGCGCCAGGCATACGGATCACACCTCCATTAGGCCCAGGTTTGTGCTCTCCGTGTGCGAACATTGGTTGGATCGCAAGGAAAGCGGAAAAAATGGTGATTTTGATTAGATTTTTCATTGTTTTATGGTAACTCCTTTGTTAACATAAAACCAGTGTAAACCTTCCAATCGTTGGAAGGTCAATAGGCGATTTCATTTTTTTTATCTTTTTTTAAAAAAAAATTTGGAGCAAATTGATGAATATTGGAGAACTTTCTAAATCTTCAGGAGTTTCGACAAAACTCATTCGACATTATGAAAGCATTGGCCTTATCCCTGAAACAAGAAGAAATGATAATGGATATCGTTTGTATCTTGATGAAGACGTACACTATGTACGATTCATTAAACGATCAAGGGAACTTGGATTTTCGTTAGAAGATATTAAAAGTTTATTAGGGCTTTGGAAAAATAAATCCAGAAGCAGCAAACAAGTGAAACAACTTGCAGAAAAACATTTAGAAGAACTCAATTTAAAATTAAAACAGATGAAAGATATGGCCGACACTCTAAAACACCTAGTCAACAATTGCCACGGTGATCATAGACCTGACTGCCCCATCCTAAAAAACTTAGAAATGAAATCTTGAAAATCATCAAAGAGATTTTTTGATTCTTTCTGCAATCAATCGATTTGCTTTTTCGTTAAAATGGATGTCTTCTTTTTGCAAGAGATTTGTTTCTTTTCGAAAGAGTGGGCGTAAGTCAATCAAACCTATACCCAATTCTTTTGAGAGCTGTAACAACTCCAAAATCATTTCGGATTCCCCTTTGATCCAATTTGGATTCATCTCAAATCCTATCTTTTGATACACCTGAAAACGAATGGGATCAAACTCTACATCAAGAGGAATATAAACCAAAACTAATTCTTTCTTCTTCTCTTTCAATTCAGAATGGAAACGATACAAAATCTTTTTCCATCTTTGAAAGTGAATGGATGCGTATGTGTTTACATCCAACGATTCCTTAAAATAGTTAGGACTAATGGAATACAATGTATGAAATGGTAAAAATGGTTCGTTACCATTCTCTTCATCGAAGTTTAAGTTCTTTTGTTTCTTTGTTTCGTATTGGGTATTGGCGAACTTTTGTAGTTCGTTTTCCAACCTCACTTGAACGGAATCGAAATATTCTTTTTTCAAATGATATCTTGTTAGTTCTGGAAGAAAAAATCCCAAAAGATGTCGATACCATTTTTGTTTATCAACATAATGCAAATAATCGGGAGTGTCTCCGGTTTCATAAATATCGTTTCCGTAAATCACCAGATAGGCTCTTTCAAATGTCACTTCGTCTTTAAGTTTCTGAAAGAAAGCATACTCGTTTTCCAAAGTGAAACCTGGCATACTCACATTGGTCCATTGGCATTCAGTTTCACGATTTAAAATTTCAGAAAATCGATCCTCTGCAAATATACCAGATCCAAAAGTTTGTGAGTCACCTAACAAAAGATAATTACATTTTGCGTTTTCCTTAAGACTGACTTCACGAATTCCATACTGATTGATGTACCCTGGCTCAGGCACCCCTTTGCGGAAGAACGGGATCGTTTGTTTGGCAGGATAATGGAAATAACCATAAGGAAGATCGTATTGAATCCAAGACTGGTCAATCCACCTGCATAGAAACAAAAGTGAACTTAACACCAACAAGGAAAGAAAGACATTACGAAATGACTTCCAATTTAGCCCAGAAAACACTTTTTTCATTGAAGTTACAAGAAACACTGTAAGACTTAGGTAGTTTCGATTCCACATGATCCAGCAAAAAAAAGCAATAGGTTTCTTCTATGGAGTAGGTTTTTTCACCATCCTCTATCTTCTATTAAAGACAAAACCACTTGTATCGTTTTCAGATTTTGCATTATTTGAATGGCAAATCAAATTAGTCTTACAGGGCAAATTCTCCCTACCCTATTCCTTTATTTCAACTGATCCTAATTTGGATTTTTTCCCATTACCTGATTTGTTTTTTCATCTCAGTCCGAACGGTGTTGATTCCACTTTTCCAAACCTTTATCCCATTTTAGTTGCACCGATTTACTTTACATTCGGAAAGTTTGGAATTCAAATTATACAAGTAGCATTATTATTTTTATCACTTTGGTTCTTTTATCAAATCAAAAAGGATCACCTATTCAGCCTTTTACTCCTTTTTGGTTCTTCAATTCCAATTTACACCAACTTAATACATGATACCATTCTCGTATTTTTTTTAGAAATTCTGGTATTGTATTACTTGCATAAAAAATCAATACTCTTGGCTTCTTTTCTTTCTATCGTTCTCATTTGGATGAGACCAGAATTTGGTTTTGTGATAGTCCTTCTTCCTTTCTTCTTTGAATGGAGAACAATAGGAAAACAATTTTTTGTTTGGTGTCTATGTTTTGGAGTCATATTTGCTTGCACCAACTGGATTGTGTTCGATACCTTCTTCCCATTACGACTTCTAAAAAATGCATCTTACCATTGGAATTCAAAAATAGTCCTCTATTTGTTTCGTTTGCTTGTCGAACAAATCCCGATCTTTTCCTTATTTTTCATATTTAGTTTGACCCAATTGTTTTTTAAAAAATTCAGATTGGTGACAATGGGTTTGTTCGTGTCCACCTGTTTGATTCTAATTCTTTCACCTAACACAGGTGGCCACAACACTCCACGTTATTTTTATTGTTTAGTTCCACTGTACATTTTATCAATTTCACTGGGACCAACTTTCGATTCGCAAAAGAGAAAAGCTTTTACTCTTTTGTTTTTGATTCTTATGATCTATTCTGTATACAAATGGACGGACCAATCCAAAGAGCTGATGAAAATCTCTAAATTCCAAACAAATACTCTCACTGCTCTATCCAGTATAACCGAGAAAACATTCGTATTCAATAATTCAGATTTTTCCTTTGTAGCACTTCCTATCTTGGAATCCGGGAAAAACCTACTGCTCTTACGAAAACCGCCAGAAGAAAATGACCTTGGTCAATTCTTAAATGAGAATCAAATCGAATCTTTCGTTTTCCTGGAATTACCCCCATCCCCGTTTCCAATTCCAGATACCCTCAAAATCCCTGGATGTAAAACGAGTTGTGAATTCAAACGAATGAAGACGCAATCTCTTCCCGATACAATGTTACCGATCACTTTGACACAATTCACCCGAATCCATAATGAAATCAAGAAATTGGGACTTGATTAATCAGATAAGATCGGATACGATTGGAAAGATACAATATGAATTCTTCTAATCAATGTCCTAGTTGTGGTAGCACCAACATCTATCGGGAATCAGCGACCGTGTATCGATGCTCCGATTGTTTCGACAAACTTCCTGTTGCCAGTTTTATAAACTCACCACCACCAAAGGTCTACGGTACAAACAAAAATACAGACCAATCTCCTCTCACCAAATACAAATACATCTTGATAGCTGTTGTGGTTGGTTGGATGGCTTTGGGAAGTATCTTCACAACCGTGTATCAATCGAACATGCTAACCACAACGACAAGCGAAGATGAAAACAAAATCATTGCCATTGATCCAAATGCGAATCCATCAGAGTTCACACCTGAAGGTGTTTTTGCATATACTAATGCATTTCCTGATAGCATCGGAAATTCTTATTTCCTTGGAATCTTTACAAATACAAGTGGCAAGGCCATTCTCATGCCAAAATTTACTGTGACTTTATTCTCAGAAGATGGAACCAGTTTAGGTGCCAGTGATGGTTATGGGGAAAAAAATTTAGTAGATCATGGAGAAACGGTTAGCTTTGAAGTTTTATGGTCCGAGATTCCCAAATACCATCATTATGAGATACAAGTTCTAGCAACGTCTTATGTTGGAGAGATGGATCGTCCGAATCTATCCTTAAAATCGATCAATCTTAAAAAAGACAAACAAAAGGGAGTGCTCCTGACAGGGAAAATTCAAAATTTAGGGACAACGACAGTCAATTACACAAGAGTCAAATGTTTGTTAATCGGACAAAACAATAAAACAATCGACTACGCTACCTTTATCTTAGAGAAAGAAAACTTTTTACCAAAGGAAATCCAACCAGTGTTCATGGAATTTTCTCGAACCACTGACTTACCAAACTCATATTATTGTGAAACAGATGGAATCAACCAAGAAACAGGTTCAAATTAATCCCATTGTCGATGTAGGACTTGGTAAAAATTTTTTATCGATTTGTCTAAATTATGAGAACGCCAGTAGGGATTATTTTCTAGTGCAGTTTGTACATGTTTAATAACACTTCGAATGAAACTTGTTCTCTCGATTTTCGAACCACTCTCCAATGTTTCAAAACTTGTCTGCCGAATGCCCAATTCTTTTCTTAATGCGGAAGAAATCACTAAAATCGCATTATTTGTCGTTAGGCGATGTTCCATAACAAGTAACTCGGCTGCTTCTTTGATGAGTTTGAGTTGTCGGTTGCTCACTGTCATAAAAACGTTCTAATTACACCAAAAAAGTCATAAAAAACAAGACAGAATCTATATTTTGTCACGAAAAATTCTTTCAAAATTTTCAATGCAAAAAAAATAGAGCGAACATTGGCAATTGTGATCAAAATCAAAAACGAAGACATATCGTTCGATGGTTTGAGTGGCTTTCGAGATAGAATTATGTCTATCATTCAAAACACAACCGAAGACGTACATCTCGATTTTTCAGAGATCACCATGTCTCTCGATAGTGCCACGATTGGTGAGTTGATGAAATACCATTCGACTCTTGAATCTCAAAACCTTCATCTAAAACTATCCGGTGTCAATAAATTGATTCGAACAGTGTTCCGATTGAATAAGTTAGATACCATCTTACACCTAGTTGACTGACATTCGGAAACGTACGAATAGAACGGTTCTAATTCAAACCAATCTTACTCTGTATGTTGTCTTCGTTTCCTTTCCTACGTCTAACTCATTTATGATGCGGGTTCTTCTTCTTTTGTCTCTCTGCCTTTCCTTTCTTCTTGGCTGTGAAAAAAAAGACCAAACCTCCTACTTATGGGTGCTTGCTCTTCTTGGATCGAATGTCTCCCAAAATGGAACGACAACACCAGAGAATCCTGGCCCAATCACCGATCCAACCACACCCACCATGATGCGAATCACTTTATTGGATGCACCTTCTACGAATGAAATGTGTCCTCTGTATGGAGGAATTTTTATCCAATACAAAAGAGGAGAGAACAAAACGTGTGATGTAAAGGCGCTAAGTTCTACTTGTGTTTCTTTTTTTATACAATCCTGATGGATCCATCAAAACGACAGATCCAAGAAGTTTTGTTGGACTTTCCTTCACTGATGATATTGAAATTCCATCCCATCTTTATCCATCCAATTCCATGTCTCATTTGCTTTGTTTTCGACAAACGTTTCCGAAAGACAATGCCCATGTTGAAATGTATAGTTTTCAGTTGCAGAGCTTAAAAACATCTTCTAACAATTGTTCTGGCACATGGATTCAAAACCAATGTATTGATCAATTCCCCATTTTAGGAAAAGCAAAGTTTCTGATGCCAAAAGAATTTCTGATCCAACCATCAGATGGAGATGGTCATGCAGGTTCTCATAGATTACTTTTGCAATTCATCTCTGATGATTCTTTGTATACTACTTGCACATACTTTGGAAATGAACATCGGAAATTGGAAGGTTTTTCGGAGAATGCTTATATTGCTGGAAACGAAGGTAGTGATGGAACACTTGGCACTTGTAAACAATGTGTACTAAATTATTGTGGCTCCACAGACCCAAACACTGGCCTTGTCCTTGAAAACGAACCAGTTCAATCGTATCCGATCCCGTTTGGCAATTTAGTCACTATTCAAAAAGAAATCACTCTACAAGTGGTGAAAGGCCAAGGTCCAGGAAAACATACAGTAAAATGGAATATAGAAGGATTTCATCAATGGATTGAATCCAATCAAATGCCTATCTTTTTCTCCAATACCAACATACTCTTTGTATTCTTGTTTCCCATCTTATTGACTACATTGTATTTTTTATTCCGATTCAATAGGAAAGGAAGAGATACAAAATAAAGTAAAAAATTTATCTTTTTGCACTCGAAACAATCGGCAATGCAATCTGAAAGGCCACTTTGGTTTTTGGTTCACCATTCCAATCCAAATGGTCTTTTACATTATAAATCGAAATCTTACCTTGGTGTTTCTTGACGCAAGTATCAACATAACTAAGTCCAAGACCAAAATCCAACGTACCGTATTTCTCAAAAACATGTTTGGACAAACGATAAAAGGGTTCAAAAATCAAATTCTCATATTGAATTGGAATTCCTAGTGTGCCATCAAAGTTAGGAATTGGCTCATTGTAAATTGCGCATTTAAACCAGTCTTCCTCTAATTTTAGAATCATGGTAATGGTAGAATTGGGTAAAGAAAACTTACAAGCATTGGTAACAATTTCAAGAAATGATTTCTTAAAACATTCTAAAGAAATAAGGATTTTCTTCGCCAAATGTTGATAGTTAAGTTCACTCATCAAAATGCGATGATTTTGAATTTCCAAAATTGGAGAAAAGTCATTAACCCACTCTTTTAATATGGTGTATAATTCTTGTAATGACAAAGCATCAAATCTAGCATCCCTTGATATCAATGCATCGATCTCTACAAATAGATCCAATGATTTTTCGGCCATATCTACATTGATCTGAACGAGCTCCATCAAGTCTGATTCGATTTTATAATACTTACCTTCAACTTCTGCTGTATCCTTTACCATCTTCAAAATCGAAACTAATGCGCCAAAACCTGCCCCTTGGCAAAAACTATGTTTTAGACTTTCAAACAGATTTTGTTTTTGTCGTTTGAATTTTCCTACGGAGGACATTTTCTCTTTCCATTGAATCCACTCTAATTGTCCTTCCAAACGTAGCTGTTGTTCTTTTTTTGTGATGGTTTCTATACGCCTCATTTCAAAAAACTCAAAAGCTCGTTTTACTTTGATCGCAAGTTCAAACTCTTGAATGGGTTTGATTACATAGTCAAAAATTCCCATCCTCATAATCGAAATGATGAAGTTTGGTTCCGATTTTCCTGTTATCATGATGATGACAGGTTGAATATCGCTTGTTTTCAGAGCAGAAATCAATTCCTCTCCATTGAGTCCTGGCATTTCATAATCTGTTAATACTACAGGAAACGGCGATTCTAAATAGGAATCTAATGCCTCCTTGCCATCTTTCGCAACTGTGACAGTATAACCATGTTCTATGAGAACATGTTTTAAATGAAAACCCAAGACAGCTTCGTCTTCGGCCACCAATATACGCTTTTTTTCCAAAATGGATCCTTCTCAGTGATCGATTGATACTTTGTTTCCCGACGATAATCTATCAGAACATTAAAATATTCAGATTAGTACATCTACTAAAAACATTCTTATGCGATGCAAAGAAGCTTAAGAATGATTCTAAGAATATTTTAATTTTCGTCTTCTAAAGTATTTTACAACTTCTGAATATAACAACATGACAGCTGTTCCATGAAAGGAAAATATGTAAACATGAAAAGGAAGCGGAGAAAAATAATAAATTGAACTCAGTCCTGTATAGAAAAACAAATAACATAACAAAATTGAAAACCCAATACCTAACCAAATGATCTTATTGGAAAATAAATCCATCTGAAAGATCGAATCAACTCTTGATCTTTTGCTGAGAACGTTGGCAATTTGCACCGTAATTGTTGGAAAAAAGAACGCAGTCAACGATTGTAAATATTCGGGGCTTGCCTTTGTCATATTCAAACCTGCAGGAGAGCTTGGCATCACTCCTCCACATTCTGTATACACAAAATAAAAATAAGTAGAAAGACAGGCACCAAACAATATCATACCTTCCTTCAAATAGGATCTGAGAATAAAACCTAAAGAGATCAATTTTTCATTTCGATTTCTAGGAGCTCGATTCATGATTCCTTTTTCAGGTGGCTCCGAACCAAGTCCCATGGCGGGGATTAAGTCTGTTCCAACATCGACGGCAAGAACGCCCATTACCGTCATGAGTAGAGGAAACCCAGGTATCATTGCCCATAATAAAAAAGGAATCAATTCTTGCGGATTGGAATTTAAAACGTAAGCCGAGAATTTACGAATATTATCAAATACTCCACGACCTTCTTCAATTGCTGAAACAATCGTTGCAAAGTCATCATCGACAATGATCATTCGGGCTGCTTCCTTTGCCACTTCCGTTCCTCGTTTTCCCATGGCAATTCCAATGTCAGCTTTTTTCAGAGCAGGACCATCGTTTACGCCATCACCTGTAACAGCCACTATCTCACCTAACTCTTGCAAAATAGTTACAATTCTAAGTTTTTGAGAGGGAGAAACGCGAGCAAAGATTGGTTCACCTTTTCTTACCCATTCCCTAAGACTTACATCAGTCATCTGATCTAATTGGACACCAGTGATCACAACTGGTTTTTCGCCCCCGATTCCGATGGTTTTTCCCACTGACTCCGCGGTTAATGGGTGATCACCAGTAATCATTAAGATACGAATTCCTGCCGTGTGGCATTTTTTAATGGCATCTGGAACTTTAGGACGGATTGGATCTGCCAAACAACAATGTCCTAAATAAACCATATTGGATTCCACATCAGATTGAGTCAGTGAAGAAGACGAAGTTACATCATCTGAGTAAAGCTTATACGAAAATGCTAATATTCGATTTCCTAGCCTTGCAGAGGAATCAGAGGCATTCTGTAGCCGATTCCTTCTTTCGTCATCGAGGGCGACAACGGATCCATTTTCATAAACATGAGTGCAAATTGACAAGATCTCACCGGGCCCACCTTTTGCATAAGCAGTGATAAACTGATCCTTCTTAATGATCACACTCATTCGTTTTCGAACAGAATCAAAACCATTCGTTAATAGTCTTTTCCCAGAAGTCGTTTGAATTCTCCCTGAGGCAAGATACAATAATGCCAGTTCCGTCGGATCACCCAGTGGATTTGGCTCCAAGGAAGCATTATTACAATAATATCCACACTCCAACAAAAGTTGGCTTCCTTCCATTTTCGAAATCTGATCTGGCAAAAGATTTTTTCCATTATAATACAATTCAACCACTCGCATTTGGTTTTGTGTGAGTGTACCTGTTTTATCAGAACAAATCACTGTCGTGCATCCCAATGTTTCTACGCTAGACAAATCTTTTAAAATTGCATTTCGCTTAGCCATTCTAGAAACGCCTAACGCCAGTGATAAGGTAACGGTCGGCAAAAGTCCTTCTGGAACATTGGCTACAAAAATTCCGATGAAAAATAAAAATGCCTGAACAAAACTGAGACCGGCAACCCAGTAACCAAGAATCAGAAAGATCACACCGATGCTAAAAGCAAATAAGGAAATAGAAATTACAGTTTGTCGCAATTGTTTTTGGAGGGGACTTTCTACTCGTTTGATCTGAGACGTCAAACCGGCAATCTGACCAATTTCAGTTGTTTTTCCTGTCCCAAACACGACAGCTTTGGCTTTTCCTTTGATGAGAGAACTCCCCGCAAAAAGAATGTTAGGCATTTCAAGCCATAAAAATTTCCCTTCTAACACGATCTCATTATCCGATTTGTAACGACGAGCCGATGTAGACTCTCCCGTTAAAGAAGAGTTATCCACCTCTACATCTTCGGATTCAATGATACGGCAATCTGCAGGAACGATATCACCTTCTGCCAAAACAATGACATCACCAGGAACGATATCATCGGCTGAAATCGTAACAAGTCCTCCATCCCGAATCACAGGACATTCATTAGCAAGTAACTTACGAAGCGCTTCCACCGCATGATCAGATTTTGACTCTTGAAAAAACGAAAAAATCCCATTGATCAATACAACGATAAAAATTGCGACACCTAACTGTGGCATGTCGACACCAGGTACAAAACAAAGGCCAGTGGCCACCCATAGTAAAACTGCAAATAAATTAAAGAAACTCTTAATAAATTTCCAAATCATCGGCACAGATTTTTCTTTTTCAATCACATTCTTACCAAAGGTTTGTATTCGCACTTGAGCTTCTTTTTTGCTAAGACCATTAACCAAATCTGTTTGTAACTCAAATGCGATTTGTGATTGGTTTAAGTTTTTATAACTTGGCTTCATATTGATTTCGCCATGTTGCACAACATCTAATACGTCTACTTCCTCTTGGCATAACATGAGATCTTCGAAAATTTGAGGCAAAAGCGAAGAAAGACCATGTAACAATCGCAGATGAAGTGAAGGCAAATTTTCTGGTATCATTTGAAATAATACCAAGCGGATCAATTGATTCTCAACTTTGATCCCTTGAGGAATCACAAATAAAAACAACTCTGGAGATTTAATCTTTTGAGACCGGAAGTGTGGGATTAGGATACTTTGCCCGATCGAAACAAATGTTTGGTCAGGAATGGAATGAAAACGATATGATATTTCTTCTCGGATTTCAAGAGTTGCAATTTTTTTCAGAAGAGCTCTATGAACATCGTCCCAATTTTTCGAATCATTCAAAATTTGTATGGAATTAACGTTTAGGTATTCAAGAAGCATGGATAAATCTCGTCCCTATGGGACGAAATTTCTAGCTATTTTTTGAAATTTGAGAAAACAAAAAAGAAAACCAACGTTTAGGTTTCTAAGAGGATTTTGATTAGAGAGAATCATTCCATAAAGATTTCTTTGGATGCTTTTGGGTATCGTTGCTGAATCCCATCCCACCAAACATCCGTACTAAAGGCTCCTGATTCTGCAATTTGCCATTTTCCGTTTACTTTTTTGAATAAGGCTTCTACATGACAGCAGTCGTAGGGGATATCTTCCGAAAGAACAATCTCCTTACCATCTTTTCGTTTGGCAGTCCCTCGAAACCAGGCATAGTCTCCTGCTAGTTTAAAGTGTTCAACGACAAAAATAAATTCTTGTTTGAATTCATTTGAAGTTCTAGCTCGCAATAAATCTAAAAGATAGGTTCTCTCAACTTCATTTGTTTTAGATTTTGTTTTGTAATCTAAAACGGTTGACTGTGATAACAAACCGATGGTTAAAAAATAAAAAATGAAAATGACTAGAACTTTGTGTTTCAAAATTGAATCTCCTTTATCTTACTTTTACACTTTGGATCATTTTAAAAAATAATGATGGAATAAATGTCTGTAAAAAAAGACCAAACTTTTCTTTCATTCCCGCGACGACAACTTCCCTTTGTTTGTTGGCAACAGCATGCAAGATTCTGTGTGCACAAAGTTGTACAGGTAACCCTGATTCAATGACTGAATCCATTTTCCCTGTGGAAGAACCATCACCTAACAAAGCATTTTTGGAAATATTGGTTTGAATAAAACCAGGATAAACCATTGTCACAAAAATTCCTGATTTTTCTTCTTCTGCACGTAAGGCATGAAAAAAGCCGACAAGTGCAAACTTAGATGCAGAATAGGCAGAACGTAAGGGACTTCCAATTTTTCCTGCTACACTTGAAATGACCGCAAAATGAACTGGCTTTTGATTCAGAATGTCTGGCAACATGGTGCGCGTTAATTCAACAGCACCATAAAAGTTAGTATTCATAATTTTTTCAATTGTCGCAAGACTCGTTTCTTTTGTGAGAGAACGTTGACTAATCCCACCGTTATGAATGACCACTTTGGGAATTCCATATTTTTTTAAACAACGTTTAGTAAATGCCGATATTTGTTTGTAGTTTTCAAGATCCAGTTTTTCAACCGCATACCTACCTTTTTCCAACCCCATTTCACTTGCAATTTGTTCCAAATCTTTTGTTTTACGTGAGGCAAGAAGCACCTTTGCGTTATCAGCGTAGGCTTGTTTCACCAATTCCTTTCCAATTCCAGAGGAGGCTCCTGTGATCCAAACCCATTCATCTTGATAAAACTCTTTCATAGATTCCCCTTACTTCGAAAAAAGTATAAGAGAAACCATGAAGAGTTACGAAATTTTCACAAGTTGTTTTTAGAACGAAAAACCATTCTCTGACAAAGAGGACTACTGATCATAAGAAAGATAGTATTCCTTGTGAAAAAAGAACGGAATATCTTTGGAATCATCTACTCTAGGAGAAAACTTGGGCATTCAATGCGATATTGTTTTCGATTTGCCGAACTAAGATAAATTCCTTCATGCACCAAACGATATTCTCCATTGGGAATGTCATTCGAGGTTTCCCAAATCAACTCCAGTTTACCCACACCCTTGTCAAAAAAACCTGCCCCTTTATAGGTAAACTTTGTATCATAGTCTCCATCTGAACGAAACTGTTTCCAAACATTACCTTCCTTTTTTTCCACCCAAAGATACGAATTCACTTTGGGATATCCAACATTCGGACTTGCGGCTTCTACCCTACAAACTACGGAAGTTCCTTTTTTATATTGGTTCCGATTGGGATTTAACACTTGTTTGGGCTCTATACTGACAATATCCGATTCAGGAAGTTTGATAGGATGGAGTCGATCCGATAAATCTAATGGTAAAATGTTTTGTTTCGTAGATTTGGAAAATTCAATTCCATGCAAAAGGTCATTTGCCATAGCAGAAAACTCTTGCCTAAGAGCGTTTAGACTTTGCTGTCCATGGAGTGTATGTCCCCCTTCATAATTTTGTGTTGCGTATTCTTCTGGAGTTGTAATATATCCAGAAAAATCATTCGTAAGCCCAGATAATACAATTTCCCCTGATTTTTCCTTCAGGATTGACTTTACTTCTTTTTTTAGCCTTCGACTGGACATGGTTGTGACTTCATGTGGTAATACTAAAATTGTCAAATCATCAACTAACACCAATCCATACGGTAGAATTTGCGGCAAACTCGGAATCGGCTTAGTTTCTCCCATCGGGAACAATATTGCTTTTGGCTTTTGACATTCTCGTAAAGAGTCGGAAGGTGACTGTAACATAAATTTGGCGAGCCAATCGATATAGAACTTTCGATCCTTATCTGCCATCCCCTCATGAAACAACCAATGCCCCCCTCCTTCTTCCGTGGAACCAGCTGCAAAGGCATATCCATAAGCAGATGGACATGTGTATTCCATTTTCCCAGTTCCTGAAAATTCGCTTCTGACTGGGTGTTGACTCATATCGATAAACTTTTGTGAAAAATGAAGACCTCCTTGTAAGGGCTTACCATTTGTTTGCAGAAGTTCTTGGCTTGCTAGGTATTGACGTTTGCCTATAATGAAGCTACTTTCATACATATCCTTGCCAGGACCAGTATTATCCAAATTTAAGTTAGGTGATACATCACCTTCATTTGCCTGTGCAAAAATAGCAACAAAAGAAGTATTTCCTTTTTTTGCTGCTTCCATTTCAGAAAGAAGAGAAGCAATTCCCTTATTATCAGATGAAATAAGTCGATTATCAAATGTTATATTTGTGGGATGAACTCCATACCAATTCACAAAGCCAATCCATTTACCATCAACAGAAACATTGAGCTGAACCATTTCTTTATCAATCGTATCAGTATACTGGTTTCTTTCTGTTTCTGGATTTGCCATATATGCTGACAAACTTCGATTGATTCCTGCATCATTCACAATTGTTTTGCCTACCGTTAATGTTGCTGGTTTTCGTTTTTGGTAGGCTTCTTTGATTGCCGAAACAATTCCATCACGTAATACAGCATACGAATCTGCATAAAAATGACTGGCAAAAAAAGAAACCTCGGCATATTGAAAATGTCCACCAGGTCCACTGTGTGTATGCGATGCATTTAATAAAACATTCCCAAAATGAAAATTAGGATCGAGTTCTTCTTGGAGTTTGTTTATCACATCTCTTTGGATTTCAAAAGGAATCCCTCCCACCTCACAGGTGACATACGCCAAAAGTTTTCCAGTCGATTGATCTTCGACCACAAGAGCTCGTGCAAATTGTCTGGTTTGGATTCCAATCCCAGTTTGGTCCTCTCTAGCATAACCCCAAAACATTACACCGACAGGAGGACCTGTGATGTCTTTTTTGGACATCCCTGCCAAATACGCGCGAGAATCTTTGGCAACCAAGGGAAGCGCCAGGAGAAGGAAAATACTAAGAAGGAACCGTAACATCATGCCAAATTTTGTAACAAACAGAGAATGGTCTGTCAATCGCGAACATCTGTCGACTATTCGAAAGAGCAAAACTAGAAACCGCGCCACTCCCTTGAAAAAAGAACATATCCATGTTGGTTTCTTTTTTAGTTGGCATGAGAGAAGACCTCGTGTAAGAAAGTACGGACGAAATCCCAGTGGGAAATCATGGTGGTGAAAAAGTCAGGAGTTCTATGCTTTCACTTCTACAAACCAAATTAGGTCGATTCCGTATCTTGGCATTTCTGGAAGGGGTTTCCTTTTTAACCATTTTATTTGTAACAATGCCCTTGAAGTATCTCTACCAAAAGCCAGAGCCAAACAAAGTGGTTGGTTTAGTGCATGGCCTTCTCTTTCTTTTGTACTTGGTGGAACTTTTCCAAGTGAAAGTGGAATTGAATTGGAAGCTTAAAAAAACCTTACTTGCTGCACTTGCTTCTGTCGTTCCGTTTGGGACCTTTTGGGCAGAAAAGTATGTGTACCTCAAACCTGATGATGAGGAAAAAAAAGATTAGAAGTAAATAATGAAAACAAATCGATTCCTTATAATCATATTCCTTTCTTTTTTGTTGGTTCATTCTACTTGGGCACAAACTAAAATAACCAAGAAACAAACAACCATTAAACCAGAAGCAGAAACAAAAGAGAATCTAGAGACAACCAAACGAGAAACACCTGACCAATACCAAATTAGGCTACTAATGGAAAACGATGCCTTCGGTGGTTTTTCGGATCGTTATTATACAAATGGTGCAAGACTAGAGTTTCATATGAGCGCAGGGGAATCGAATCCAACAAGAAGAGTTTTTAGTTATTGGAACGATTTGTTTCTAACACCAAACGAAAAAACGAAATACCTCCAAGGTTTTGCAGTCGGGCAAGAATTCTATACACCAACTAACATTACCAAAGCAGATGTCTCCTATGGGGACAGACCTTATTCCAGTCGTGGATATTTTACAAATTCACTAACAACTTTCAATGAAGACACAAGTATTACCACAGAACTTGAGTTAGGTATGATTGGTCCGTCAGTAGGTGGAAAATCAGCACAAATCAATTTTCATAATTTTATCGGATCGCCTACTCCACAAGGTTGGGACACTCAAATTCCAGATTCTTATTCAGTTGCATTAAAAACTGATATTCGAAAATTTTATCATCGTTTTTTCGGAACCCAATACAATGTAAACCTGGGGAACATTCAAACCGATGTATCGTTTGGTTTGATTTTTCGCTTTGGGAATGTAGACAAAACACCTGGACCAGGAAGTTCCGTTTTACAACCAGGATCCCCCATCCTTCATGAAGATGGAAAAGGATATTGGTATTTTTACGTCAACCCAGGTGGAACCTTACAGGCATATAATGCCACCATCCAAGGACAAATGGGTACAGACAAGGCATACAAGTCGCAAAACAGAAGTTCTGCGTTTAGCAACTGGGATAGTTTCTTAAATAACCCTACTCCAGATGTAGGAGAAAGAGAATTACAATATAGAATTCTCTCTGAAGATAATGGAAGAAACACATTACAACGTTATATACTCTTTAATGAGTTTTTAGTCAATGGGACAAACAATCCATACAACATAGGGTTGAACTATTTACTTTTTAATAATATCTTCAATGGTGCAGAAGAAATAGAGCGGACAACTCGTATCTTTTTATTGTCGAACCTAGCCGCACAATGGGATCAAATTCCAGACAATGCAAAAGCACTTGCTGTTTATTCGATATTCCGCCCAGAGGGAGGAAAACTTCCACCGATCATACGTTATTATTCCTACGAAATTTTGTCTCAATTCATTTTGGATCCAAAACAAAGAGAGACCTTGTTACAACTCTTACGAGAAGAAATTGAATACCGAGATGAAAAAACATACATTGCTGATTTAAAACGTGCGGTTGGTTTTGTCAGAGCTGGTTTTGTCTCTGTTTCCAATGCAGGCTTTTTGTTTGGACTTCATTACAATTACCAAACCATTGATTTCCAAGCAGCCAAAGGACTCCCCCAACAACACCAGTGGGTGGGTTTCCAACTCGGAAAAGTGTTTTAGAGAACAAACGTAAAAAGGTTTCAGACATAAACTTTTGAACCAAATTCAAAAATAAGGCTCGCCAAACGACCACTCTTTTAGGAAAACTAGGCGATCATGAAGAATCACAGTTTAAGTGGCCGTCTTTGGTTTGTATTGATTTTATTTGGTCTTGTTGGGCAAATTGCCTGGTCTGTTGAGAACATTTACTTCAATTTATTTATCTATAATACAATTTCCAAGAGCACTTCCTCAGTGACGCTTATGGTGCAGCTCAGTGGAATTGTTGCTACCTTCATTACCTTAATTGCCGGGATCTTATCTGACAAACTGGGAAATCGTAAGTATTTTATTTCACTTGGCTATTTATTTTGGGGACTACTCACCTTATCATTTGCCTTTGTTTCCAAAGAAAATACAAGTTTGTGGTTTGGTATTTCAGATGAAGTAAAAATCGTGCAACTTACAATCGCCATCGTGATTACCTTAGATTGCATAATGACTGCTTTTGGCTCTACAGCAAATGATGCCGCTTTTAACGCTTTCGTCACAGATAACACTGGTGATGCGCGTAGTTTAGCGGAGGGTGTTTTATCCGCGATGCCACTATTAGCAATGTTAATCGTAGCGGGTGGATTTGGTTTGATCGTGAATGCACTCGGTTATCCAGGTCTATTTGTTGGCGTTGGTACTTTGATGTCCCTCTCTGGAATCCTTGGCCTATTTTTCATCAAAGACAATCCGAACCTAACAAAACAAAATTCTGATTTTATCTCTGACTTAGTCTATGGATTCAAAAAAACAGTCATACTCAATCACAAACGATTGTATTTGTATTTTCTAGCGATGGGAATTTATGGTGTCGCAAGCCAAATTTATATGCCTTATCTTATCATCTTCATGCAAGAGTATCTTAATTTTGATGCCATTCAATATTCGATTGTCCTCGCTTGCGTGATTTTAGGTGCAAGTGTGATCACCATTTTCCTCGGCAAACGTTTTGATGGAAAAGACAAGGACAAGTTATTATTCCAATTTTCGGCAATTTATATTTTTGGAATGGTATCCTTATACTTTGTCGCAAAAACCACAAAAGGAAATAATATAACACTCGTAATGTTATTGGTTGGTATCACAAGTCTCATATTGATCACTGGATTTGTTCAGGTTTTAGCTCTATTGGGTGCTCAAATTAGAGATTTTACACCAATCGAAAATACAGGAAAATTACAAGGGATTCGCATGATTTTCTTTGTCTTGATTCCTATGTTCATCGGGCCAATGATCGGGCAGAAAATCAACGAAACTACAAATCTAACTTATATCGACACAGCAAATGGAAGCGTCGCACATGTACCATCTCCTGAAATTTTTATTACAGGAGCGCTATTCTGTTTACTCATATTTTACCCACTTACTATGATTAAACGAGGAATTCAAAATTGAAATCCAATATTCCACATATAGAATACCCAAGACCACAATTACAAAGAGAAAGTTATATCAATTTAAATGGAGAATGGTTTTTAGGTCACTCAAAACAAGGTTATCCATTAGAATACCAACACAAAATCAAAGTTCCATTCTCTCCAGAAACAAAAGCAAGTGGATTGGGAAATTTTATACTCAAACCGGATGAAGTATTATTTTATAAAAGAGAATTTGAAATTTCGTCTGAGTTCTTAAAAGACATCACGTTCTTACACTTTGGTGCTGTCGATTATTCTTGTATCTGTTATATCAACGGCAAGGAAGTTGGTTATCATCAAGGAGGTTTTTTACCTTTCTCCTTTGATGTCTCTAAAGCAATTCGAACAGGCAAGAATGAAGTCCGACTTACAGTCACTGACCCAACAGACACGGGTATTCAATCCCGAGGAAAACAAAAATTAAAGAGGGGTGGGATTTGGTACACTCCACAGTCAGGAATTTGGCAAACCGTTTGGATGGAGAGTGTATCAAAAGATTATATCAAACATTTAAAAATCACACCAAACATAGATACCAAAACAATCGAAGTGGAAGTGGATACGGAAAGTGACTCCATCCTCATCCAAGTCATTAGTGGAACAGAAGTCATTGCCGAAAGCACAAAAAAACTATCCACAATATCGATTCCAGATATGGAATTGTGGTCACCTGAAAATCCAAAATTATATGATTTAAAAATCAAAACTAAGAATGATCTTGTATCTTCCTACTTTGGTATGCGAAAATTTTCCATTGGGTACGATGGAAAATTCAAACGATTGTATCTCAATAACAAACCTTACTTTCACAATGGTCTCCTAGATCAGGGTTATTGGTCAGAAGGATTACTAACACCCCCAGACGATGAATCCATGATTAAAGAAATTTCTTTGATGAAAGAGATGGGATTCAATACACTCAGAAAGCATATCAAAATTGAACCCTTACGTTGGTATTACCATTGCGACCGCATCGGAATGTTGGTTTGGCAAGACTTTGTCTGCGGCGGTGGCCCCTATCAAAACTGGAAAGTTGCATATCTGCCATTCATTGGATGGAAAACAGATGATACAAAACACAAATTCCTAAACCGTACAGACGAAAGAGGTAAACAAGAGTTTATCGCAGAAATGAATTCCACTGTGTCTCTATTGTACAATACTGTTTCATTAGCAGTTTGGGTTTTGTTTAACGAAGGATGGGGACAATTTGACAGTGTCCAACTAACAAAAGAATTAAAAGCACTGGATAGCACTAGAACGATTGATAGCGTCAGTGGATGGTATGACCAAGGTAAAAATAGCAGTGATCTAAAAAGTTTACATCTGTATTACCAAAAACTTAAGGTTCCCAAAAACGAGCCCCGAGTCATTGTATTGTCTGAGTTTGGTGGTTATTCCTTAAAAACTGAGGGTCATGTGTATGATGACAAAAAACTCTTTGGCTACAAAATACTGCCAGACAAAGAATCTCTACAAATGGAATACAGAAAATTGTTTGAAAAAGAGCTTATACCATTAATCAAACAAGGATTAAGTGCTTCTATTTATACGCAAGTGAGTGATGTCGAGGAAGAAATTAATGGACTTGTCACCTATGACAGAAAAGTTGTTAAGTTTGATATCCCTTTTTTAAAGGAGATCAATCAAAAACTCCAGTATCAGTAGACAAACATCATCTTCATGCAAACTATTATTTTACTTTTTTTCAGCATCTTAGTTTTTGGATTTCTAGTTTATTATGTTTTTCATGTAATCGAGATACCGATCTTAAGATTTCATGATTCTGAATTTTCCGCAAAAATCATTTCAGAAACTCGGAAGTTGACCAATCGGTATTTCCCAACCATCTGGTGTTTCAATCAACATTTGATGTTATTCCTTTTGATGTTTCGGGAAAATAGAGCAAAACGGTTCCCATACGATCAAATAGAACATTTAGAAATGAAGGATGGAGGGACAACAGGACTTGCTTGGTCCGGCATTCAATCCGTAAACCATAAAGACAAAACACCGATCATTGTTGTCTTTCATACCATCAGTGGAGATGAACAAGATGTCAAAGGGACTGTATCGCACATACGAAAAACTTACAATTGGATCGTTGTCGTTTGTATTAGAAGAGGACATGGAAACCTACCTCTCACAAAACCCATCATTAACACAATGGGATCCACTTCTGATCTCAAAGAACAACTTGATCATATCCGAAAGAAATTCCCTAACAAACCATTGTTTGGTGTTGGAATTTCGGCAGGTTCAGGACTCCTTGCCAGGTATTTAGGTGAATCAGGTAAAAAAAGTTTGTTTCGTGCAGCCGTTGCTGTTTCTCCAGCTTATGATATCGAAAAAGCGTTTCATCGTGTTCATCCCGTTTATAGCAAAATTATGGGCCAAAGGATGATCAATTACTTCTTAAAAAGGCATTATGATAGTTTTTCCAAAGTGAAAGGAACAGAAGAATTGTTACGTGTAAAAACATTAGGAGAATTTCAAGATAAACTTCACTCCGTTTCTGGTTTCAAAGATAAAGAAACATATTACAAAAATTCGAATCCTATTTTAGTTGCTGACCAAATTCAAACACCACTTCTAGTATTAAATGCTGCAGATGACCCTATTTGCGTGAATCAAAATGTATTGGAAAACTTACATTGGTTAGAAAGTTTAAAAAACACAATTCATGTTCACACAAAAAGAGGTAGCCATATTGCCTTCTTTGAAGGTTTTACTGCAAAATCATGGTCCGATCAATTGATTGGAGAATACTTTCAAACTGTTTTGAAGCTCATTTAAAAAAATATCCAACCCTGCTGATCAGATAAACTATCTACTAATTGTATTGATTAGTCTCGTTCCAATACAAAAAAGAAAGGTTGTTCCATTCCTTTAAAATCCATACAACCAAGTAATGTATTTTGATTTACTTTTTTAAATACGTCATGGATCGGAAGATTGTCGTAAATCATAGCAGATGTAACTTGTCCCCTAAATTCGATTTGGCGAACTCTTGCTTTCGATTTGTTTGTTTGAAAGAGAAAACGAAACAATAGAAATAGATACCGAAGAGGCCATAAATTTGTCGAAGGGATAATTGTCGCTAAACGAACGGGCATAAGAGTCGGATTCACTTTAAATAAATTTTTGCCAAAAGAGCGAAACACCAGCGGATGCACATTTTCTGAATCTAGGAATTCTTTCCCATACCAATTGAAAGTTTCGAGTGCACCATCCATCGTATGCCCTGTATGAAATCCAGAACCATGCCAACGCCCAATCATTTCTTCTATTTTCACAACTTCTAAGGCATCGAACAATGCAAACGAATCTTCTATAGAATTGTTCTTTTTAGAACGCATTTCTTGGAATTTTATTTCTAATTTTTTTTCACCCATAGGAATTTATCACTCACCTGTTTTGACGATTGTTTGGAACTCTAAAATAAGATTTTCTAATAAAATTTTTCAAATCAGTTCAGTAGGATTCTTTCCACTCTTGTCAAAAACCAGATTTATGGTACACTCAGCATATGAATGTAGCTGATTCCGAAATAAAATCTCTCCTTCAATCGTATCAGACAATTACAGTTTACGGACTTAGTAATGACCCACAAAAGCCAAGTCATTATGTTCCTGTGTTCATGAGGGAGAAAGGCTGGGATGTGATTGGAACATATCCTAAGGAGCATTCTGTAGGCGGATTCAAAATCTATAAAAACCTAAGAGATGTTCCCAAGGAAAGTCGCAAGTTCATCGATGTTTTCAGGAGTTCAGACAAAGTTCCTGAAATTGTAGATGAAATTTTAGAATTAGGTGGAACGGAATTTTTGTGGTTACAACTTGGTATTTCTCATCCAGAAGCAGAAAAAAAAGCAGAAGCTTCTGGCATCAAAGTCGTATCGAATCGATGCTTAATCATAGAGCACAAAAGATTTTTTTGATTCAATGCAATTGTTGCACAAAAAAAAACATTGGATCTTTGATATGGATGGCACTCTCACAATTGCACAACATGACTTCAATGCCATCAAACGAGAGCTAGGTTTTCCATTAGATATGGATATTTTAACTTCGCTTTCAAAATTACCAACCGAGTTAAAATTACAGAAAAATTTACAACTAGATGCGATTGAACTTGAAGTTGCTAAATTTGCTGAGGCATCTCAAGGCTGTTATCAGTTATTAGAACAGATTCATTTGCTAACCCATTCGTTAGGAATCCTTACAAGAAATAGTTTTTTAAATTCCTTAGAAACATTGAAAGCTGCAGGAATTTACGATTTTTTTTCAGAAGAATATATCGTATGCCGGGATCGTGCCTTACCAAAACCAAATCCCGATGGAATACTTTTTCTAATGAAGGAATGGAATGCAAAACCAGAAGAAACAATTATGATTGGTGACTATCTGTATGATTTACAAGCAGGTAAGGCAGCAGGAGTTGAGACGATTTACATTGACCCATCAGGATCTTTCCCTTTCAAAGAAAATGCAAATTATCATGTCAAAAACCTCGAAGAAATTTTATATCTTTAAATAAGCACTCCCTCGTTTCCATCAACAACAGAAAAAACTTTTCGAAGACCCAACAAGAAGAGATTGATTTCTCTATGAAAGATCAGAAGAATTCATCTTTGCCAAACGCATCATATCCGTTAAAAATTTACGATGGCTAACGATAGATTTTTGTTTGGATTCGCGCGCAGGATTAAAAATCCCTCTCTTCCGAAATAATTTTAACGGATCTATGTTGATATCAGACCATGTTCCTATTTCCAAGGTTAGAGGAAGGAATCGACTTTTTTGAACAGTTCTTGTTTCATGAGTGATCTTTTGAAACCGATCATACAATCGATCCCATAAATCTCCATGGGTGGTATAGGTTTCACTCTGAGGCCCAAAACGATACAAAAAATGATTCAAGGAGTTTGTAAAATGAAAGGCAATTTTTTGAAATAGAGTTTCATCAACACATGGTTCATGAGTGCTTGCATAAGGCCACCAAACATGATCAACTACACCAAATCCGGAATGAATGTCCACGACGGGAATCATTTCATTTTCAGCTTTTAAAAAATACTCATGAAAGAAACGATCCAAAACTCTTGATTCAGTTTGAAGCACCTTACCTCGGTAATATGGAAATATATTTGAGTATTTGTGTCCCCCAAAAAAGAATGGGGCTTTTACTGCTTCCACTCCAGAGTTTCGCATGAGATCTACACCCTTCGGATTGGATCGTCTTTTGAGCGCAACACCGCCAGGATTTAAGATAGGAATACAAACGATTCCTACCTCACCATTTTTAATTTCTTGGTACAAAACAGATGTTTTACGTGCAAAAATATAATCTAAAAAATCTAAAAGTACACGAATCCCTATCGTTTCTAAACCATGCACTCCCGCTATGACACCTGCTAGATTTTTTTTGAGTGCTTTTGGTTTTCCTATTTCCAAAACATAAATCGGAAATCGAAATCCTTCTTCCGTTTTCGTTGAAAAACCATATTGTTTTAAACGTACTAGTTTTCCACCTAACTTTGCGATCTTAAGGATTCTATTCTCATATCGATTTAGTCTTTTCATCCCACGCAACATTTGTTTCTATTCCTAAGGTAATTTACGATCGTTTAAAACCAATACTTTCCACATCAGCTTGGATCAATCATTTTGATAGTGCGCATTCCTTAAATTCGAATATTCCTGAAAGTATTACAATTTGATGACAATTTATTTTTTAATTTCAGGAGTCACAATAGAATGAGAACAAAAATAAAGAACAGTGATTGATTTCTTTATTCGAGAGTTTTCTAATAGAAAAATCTTATCCAATCGAAAGTGATTTAAACTTATACAATGCCTAAAATCGTAAGTCCCAAGTCATACCGAAAGAAAGAAGAAAAGATTTTCATCAATGGAAACAACATTCATATCGGTGTTTGGT
The DNA here is from genome assembly GCF_040833955.1 of Leptospira sp. WS60.C2. Classification (NCBI taxonomy): domain Bacteria; kingdom Pseudomonadati; phylum Spirochaetota; class Leptospiria; order Leptospirales; family Leptospiraceae; genus Leptospira; species Leptospira milleri. The sequence continues at coordinate 2,757,303 of NZ_CP162133.1, forward strand.
ATGGTCAGAGACATCCAATCATTTGTTTGCACGGTTTATCGGGAAATTTTCATTCGATGGAACCATTTGCAAAAAAACTACATAAACTCGGACACAAAGTGATTTCTTATGACTTGAGAGGAAGAGGACACTCGGACAAACCAAAACTTGGATATGGGTTTGAACAACACATCCAAGACTTACACCAAGTCATTCAACATTATAAACTAAACAAACCAATCTTACTTGCTCATTCCTTTGGTTGTATGATTGCCTTACGATATGCATTACATTTTCCCAATCAAATTCAATCGATGATTTTATTGGATGGTGGTGGTCTTTTATCTATCTCCAAAAGAATTCAAATATTAAAAGTCTTAAAACAATCCTTCGATCGGCTCGATGTCAAATTTGCAAGCTCTTCTGAGTACATCCAGCTAGTCAAAAATTCTCCCCTCATTCCCAAATGGACCAAAAAGATTGAAAGGTATTTTCTAGATGAATTGCACATGGTAGAGAATGGTTATGTATGCCATATGCCAAAATATGTTATGGAAGAAGAACTAAAAGCAATGGGTGGATCCATTTCACTGGGCAAGGTATTTCTCAATTTTTTACTACATCCAATACAAACTCTTGGGAGAATGATCCAAAACAAACATCTGGATTTTGAAAATATTCATACTCCTCTCTTAATCTTAAGAGCCACAAAAATGAATCTATTTCCAAACGATGATTTATTACCAAAAGAATCGTATGAGGAAATGCTAACACGATTGCCAAATGCAAAAGGTATGGAGCTTTCTACCAATCATTACGGAATCCTTTTTGATGATCTAACAGAAAGAGACAATGCCATCCAAGATTTTATTAAGTCTACGAGCTTAAGAAACAAGAAAAGCAAGCAATGAACGAGTTTTAAACTCAAGATTTCAGAAAAGACGAAAATACAAATTCCAAGGTTACCATTGACAAAATTCCCCATCTAAATAAACTGAAAGTTTTACACTAAACAAAATGGAGATTTTCAATGAAAACCAAAAAGAAGATTATGATTACAAAATTTGATTATGATCGACTAAAATCAATGATTTTAGAATATTCTAAAAGAAATAGAATAGATGCAAACTTAGACGATCTACTTGGCGAAATTGAAAGAGCACAGAAAGTAGATTCGTATTTAATTCCAAAAAATATTGTAACGATGAACTCTATCATCGAAATAAAAAATGAAGGTGAGTATGATTTCAAGGAATTCCAGTTGGTTTTCCCAGAAGATTCCAATCTAGATGAAAACAAAATATCAATTCTAGCACCAATTGCAACTGCCAGTTTAGGATACAAAACGGGAGATTTTGTCCATTGGAATGTTCCAGGCGGAGAAAAAAGGTTTCAAATCACAAATATCAAATACCAACCAGAAGCAAGTGGCCATTATCACCTGTAAGTTAACCAGGCGATTCAATCGATAATGGAAAGCAACTGTAACTACCTTTGGTACAAGGAAAATAGAAATGACGAAGGTAGTTGCAATTTGTAACCAAGTTTTAGTAAAAAATTAAGCAATGTTTGTCTCAAAATTCCTTTTTTCAAAAATCGGTGAGATGATGTGACCGCAGTATATGGCAATAATACCGGTTTCTTGATCTTTCGAAACTGCAAGCTAAGTTCTGTGTCTTCAAAGAGATACTGAATCGGTAAGTCTTTTGTCCACATAGAACGAGAAAAAAAGATACAATGATCCAAGTAAACGATTCCTTTCAAACCAACTCGAATTCGATTCGAATACCAAGAGATCAACTTCAAGAAACAATGGTCATTATCAAATTGATGGAAAAAACCACCCCAAATATAGGATGGATCTTTTTTCTCACTTTCTTTGATTAAGAACTCGATCGCATCTATCGGTAACTTACTTCTTGGATGATGAAATAAAATCATTTCGCCATGAGAACGATGAAATCCCAAATTCAATCGCTCTGCTCTGGTAAATGCTTCTGCTTGGTCCACAAAAATCATTTCAACATCATTGTGATTTTGAAAGTTTTTAATCGTTTCCTGGTAAAAGATGTTAGTATTGGCATCGATTGGAACAACTATACTTAACATCGTGATAGATTCAAATCTCTGTTAGTTTATACAAAGATGGTAACAAAAATAAAAAATCAATCCTTCGCCAAATAAAGAAAGATGGAAGAAGGTGTTTCTCCTGCTCTTTCTGAAATAGTTTCTTTCATTTCACGCTCGGCAATGAATGAAAGAACTCGCGATTCATCTATAGACTCTTGAGCCAAAACTTGACGGATTTCCTCAAACCTACGTTTGACAAGTCTAGTTTGATAGGCAATATCACCAGAAGTAAGCGACTTACCAACCAAGATAATTTTAAAATTTGTTTCTGATTTGAGAACTTCTCTTGCAATAGAAACAAGTTTCTCTTTTATCTCACCTGTTAGCTGATAATCATCAGGTGAAAATTGTATAGAATGAATAGGGGACGGATTTCCATTCACTTGCCAATACGATAATTTTGTTGGCAATACGGAAGATGGAATTTGTTTTTGAATCGAATCTATTACTAACTGTTTAGGACAAATCACTCTTGATTCCGTTGACGAATTGAAAGAAATCAAAAAACCCAAAGTAGTGAACACAATGTCCCATGGTTTAGCATAAGAATTGGACTCAACAACGAATACTTCAGACGAATTGGATTCTGCCTTTTCATTGAGATTGTGATGGTAAAATGGAAGGAGAAATAACACTCGATAGGTTCTAATTTCAGAATTCAAATTACATTCATTTGAACTTGAAATCGGTATGTGTTTTTTACGTTCCAACGGAATTCCTTGCCATGAACACGCCATGGAAACCATGGAGAATAGGCAAATGAGAAGTAATTGTTTGTATTTCGCTTTTTGTAATGGGAACATCATAGTGGAAAGTTTCCATTTGGAGCGCTCTTTGGAAACCATTTTAACAACCATTCGGTTAAAACTTTTTTGCTCCCACCATACAAAACAGGAAGGTTAACACTACAAACTACGGCGCAAGAGAAAAAATGATTTAAATTTCAGTAGAAATAAATTTACTATCCCTTATTGTTTGCGACATGCGCCTCTCAATTTCCCTTTTGCTTCTGTCTTTTTTATTCTATTGTAAACCAGCAGAACTTTCGAATGGCTGTGATCCAAATTCTAAGTCCTATTTGCTCGGAAGTTTTCTAAGGTTTGTCGTGGCTGATTCCTCCCCGTCTTGTTTGCCTGCTTTTTTACCAAATGAAATTGATTACTGGGGTGTCTTTGGTGGAAGTGGTTCGGTTCAATCGATGGAAATTTATGGCAATGAATTGATCTTAGGCGGTTCGTTTGAAGCTCTTGGACCAAATGTTGGCTCTACTTTTTATCTCGATACAAATTTAGGTAAAATTATATCAAATCTAGAATGTCCATTTTTAAAACTGAATGATTTCGCCAAGGTTGTTGTTTCAGATGGAAGTGGTGGTTTTTATATTGCAGGTAATTTCATTTATGCTCGGGGGAAGGAGTTTCAATATATCGTGCACATGTTACCAGATTGTAAAATAGATTCTAACTTTAAGCCAAATCCAGGTGCAGCACCAAACATATATTCAATGGTTCAATTTGGAGATAAACTTTACATTGGTGGAGTCTTTTCTTCATGGGAAGGCAACACACGAAATAACTTCGTTGCCATCAATCGATTTACTGGTGCGCTCGATTCAATGGTGATCGATGCAAACTCTGCGGTTGAGAAACTTTTAGTGTATGAACAAAAATTATACATTGCAGGTCAATTTGGAACTGTGAACGGATTTCCCCGCGATCGAATTGCAAGGATTGATTTACCGAGTTCCACTTTAGATTCTTGGGTATCATCCGCAACACTTAACAGTACAGTTCGCGCCTTGGCTATCGGAACGATCTCCGGAAATCCTGCCTTGTTAGTTGGTGGCGGATTTACCACACCAAGAAACTACGCATTTGCGCTCGATTTAAATGGCTCCTTACTTCCTTGGAATCCAAACTTTAACGGAATTGTAGATTCAATCGTTTCTTATGGATCAAGAATTTATGTCGGAGGAATGTTCACAACAGTAAATGGAGGCACTGCTAGGAGTAATTTTGCAGTTGTTGATTCAAGTGCTGGTACGGAACTGAATTTCAATTTTGGAGTCAATGGGAATGTCCACCAAGTAATAGAATCAAATGGTCAAATTTTTTTATTTGGTAGTTTTACTTCCGTGTTAGGTGAAACTCGAAATTATGCAGCGAGCCTAGATGGAAACACTGGTTTTTTAAAACAATGGAATCCAAATTTTTATTATCCATTCAGTTATCCATCCGCGGCCTCTGCATTCTCTTTAGATGGAAATAGGATAATGATACCAGGGCCTGTTGGTACAGTCAATTATGTCAATCGATCCAATATTGCTTCCGTATATCTTGATTCAGGATTGCCAACGAACTGGAGTCCATCTATTGATAATGAAGTCAATGTAGTACACATTAAAAAAGACCATCTATTTATAGGAGGATCATTTTCACTAGTTAGTGGCCAAACAAGATTTAGACTTGCCGCATTTCGTTTGCCATCATTTGAACTCTCCGCCTTTCAGCCAAATATTCCTACAGGAAATGTAGCAAATATCATCTCTGACGAAACTCAATTTTTTATAGGAGGAACGTTTTCAACAGTGAATGGTTTCACGAGAAATAATGCTGCCTCCTTTACACTCGATACTTTTTCACTCACAAACTGGACTCCCAATCCAAATAACCAAGTCAGCGCTATTTTTGATTTAGGAGATTCAGTCTTGTTAGGTGGTTTATTCACTAATGCGGGGGGAAGTCCTTCCAACTTTATACGTGCCGTTAACAAATCAGATGGATTAGCGATCGGTATTCCAACAAGTTTTCCAGATAGTGACGTATCTGGATTTGCATCATTCAATGATACAATTTTTATCGGAGGATTTTTCAATATAATTGGCGGTTCATCAAATCAAAAATTGGCTAGTTTTACAAGGTCAACTGGTATCTTTGAAAGCAATCGTTTTCAACTCAATGGAGGTTCATTTTATCATATGATCATTAGCAATAATGGTTTAATGGTCATACACGGAGGATTTACTTCCATTAATACGACGAATGCAAATGGAACTGCTTTCATTAATTTGAATACAAACCAAATCAAAGCATGGGAAACAAATCAAACAGGTGTTACCTTTGCTCAAAAACAAGTTGGGAACTCTCTTTTCATCGGGGGTAATATTACTGAACGTGGATTTCAACCATTTGGTGGTTACCATCGAATCAATCTTCCCAGTCTAGAATCATTCTAGTCCAGTTTTTACGATCCCAACAGATACAATTCATGTAAAAAAAACATTGATTCCAAAAATTAATTATGGAATTTTTTGCCATATAGGATACCCCATATCCTATATGGAGAGATTTTGATGAAATCAATTGTAGTATTGGGTAGTAATTTTGCGGGTGTTACGGCCGCCATTTCTGCGAAACGAAAACTTGGGAATGATGCTGAGGTGACAGTGATATCCCCGACTTCCAATTTTTTATATGTTCCCTCTCTCATTTGGGTTCCCTTTGGAATTCGAAAAGTAAAAGACATCACTTTCCCCGTTGAACCTATGTTAAATAAAAAGGGAGTTAAGTTTCTACATGACAAAGGAGTAAAAGTATTACCAGATTCCAATGTTGTTGTAACAGAAAAAAATGGTGAGATCCATTATGACTATTTAGTTGTTGCAACTGGAGCTTCTCTTAACTTCGACATTTTACCCAATTTAAATCCCAAAGACAATATGATCCAATGTATTGTGACTCCAGAACTTGCCGAAAAATCTGCGAATGCATTTGAAGAGATCGTAAAAAACCCAGGACCAGTGGTCGTTGCAGCAACTCAGGGTGCAAGTTGTATGGGCGCAGCTTACGAATATCTTTTCAACTTGGATAAATACCTCAGGAAAAGAGGAGTTCGGGACAAAGTAGATATCGCCTGGGTGACACCCGAACCTTTTTTAGGCCATTTCGGTATCGGCGGAATTGTTGGAGGCCAAACCATGTTAGAAATCTTTATGAAATTGTATGGTATAAAGTGGCATACTGATGCGACGATCAAAAAGATCGAAAAGGATAACATCATATTGGGTGACGAAACTAAACTACCGTACAAAATGTCCATGATGATCCCTCCTTTTTTAGGGGCAGATGTGATGAAAAACTCACCAGAACTTGTGGATGAGAAAGGTTTTGTAGTCACAAATGAAGGATACCAACATATTAAGTACAAAAACGTCTATGCGGCCGGTCTTGCGGTCGAGGTCATTGCTCCATTCAAAAAATCAGCAGCCCCTTTTGGTGTACCCAAAACTGGATTCCCTTCGGATGTCATGGGTAAAATTGTCGCAGAGAATATTAAAAATGACATTAGAGGTAACGGAAAATTTAAAACCATGCCTTTCGGAAAAATCCCTGGAATTTGTATCATGGATGCTGGTAAAAAAGAAGTTTGGATTCTGACCAATCATCTGTTCAAACCAAGGCAATTTGAACTGATGATTCCCAATGTTTTTTATAATATTGGGAAACTCATTTTAGAGAAGTATATGTTGTGGAAGAATCGAAAAGGACTCGTCCAACTTCCGTAAGCTTGGCTCAAATATTCCTTTGAATCTATAAGAGCAAATCTAATATTGGTTCAGGTTACGTGTTTGCCTGAATCAATATGGATTTCAAACGTTGGGTTTATCTTTTTTGCCTTCTCACTGTATCCTCAAGTAAACCTATAAAGGCAGATCATCTTCCCATCTCCAAACAAGGAGTCCTAGATCTATCGCAGGTCAATTTTTTAGAGCAAACTTCGGTTCCTCTGTCAGGGGATTGGGAATTCCAATGGAATGAGCTTACCTCCCCCGTTACAAACTTCAATGAAGCTTCCCATCCAAACAAAAGTAAGGAACTCTCTCAAATTCAAACCAACAATTACATATCCATCGGGAAACGATGGAAAGAGATACACTCTGGAATTGGCTTTTCTACCTATCGATTAAAGATCATTTTCCCGGAAGGATCTCATGAGCAAATCTTTGGCATTCGCTTCTACCAAACAGGTGGTAGCGCGATGCGTGTGTTCGTGGACGGAACTCTCTCCCTTACATTAGGAGAAGTTGGAACAACTAAAGAAACAATGCAACCAACAAGAAGTTCAGGAATAGTGATCATTCCCTACCCTAAAAAGGAAGTAAGTCTCTTAGTTCATATCTCCAATTTTCATCATGATGATGGATCATTTTGGTATGCACCTTCCATTGGGATCGAGAAAAACATTAGGAATGAGCTTTCCAAAGAAATGATCATCGATTCCCTTTTAGCTGGTGCCTTATTTTTTATGGCATTTTATCATTTTGTTTTATTTTTCTTTCGGAGAACAAGAAAGTTAAGTTTGTTTTTTGGTCTCTTTAGTTTTACTACGGCACTTCATTCCATTTCGTTAAATGGAGATTTACTTTATTATATTTATCCAGAAGTTCCTTATCGATTTGCATTTTCATTATCACTTATTTTTTATCTGGCAATGCCATTATATTTATACTTTCTTTCACAACTATATCCAAATCGTTTTTCAAAATGGATCATGCATGGTTTTGCAAGCCTTTGTATTTTTTTATATTCACTTGTAATTTTCTTACCATCAGAGTTGGGTTCGTTAACCACCTTCTATGGAATATTTTTTTCACTAGCAGGATTATTATATGCCACTTTTATTTTATTCATCAGTGCCATCCAAAAACAAGAACTAGCATTTAGTCTCCTTTTAATTCAAATTTTTTTAGTCGTTAGTGCCGTAAACGATACTCTGTATTTGTATGGAATTATCCATTTCCAATTGGTTTTGAAATATTCGTATTTATCGACCGTATTATTTCAATCCCTGCTTCTTGCTTCCTTTTTCACAAAAACTTTCACCAAAAATGAAACACTAAAAAACGAACTAGCAACATTAAACGAATCACTCGAAAAAACTGTCATCCTTCGCACAAACGAATACAAAGAAGCAAAATTGCATGCAGAAGAAGCGAACCAATGGAAAGATAAATTGATATCCCTTGTTGCACATGACCTAAGATCTCCGCTTAGCACTGTTTACTCTGCAATTACCTTGGCCAATGACAAAGACTCTACTCCCGAAGAGAAGTCACATATATACAAACAAGTCTTTACGATTTTAGAAAGTGCAATGTCTACCATTGAGAATCTATTAAACTTAAATCGATTTCAAAAGGATAAAGGACAATTTCACTTATACTTGGAAGAGACACCTATTTTAAACCAACTCCAACTGGTTTTGGATTCCTTTGCGTTTGAAATGCAGAAGAAATCTTTGCAATTCGATATCCAAATCCCAAAGAGTGCAGTCGTTTTTGCAGATCGATCGATCCTTTCCGAAATCCTCCGAAACATCATTTCCAACGCAATTAAGTTCAGCCATCCCAACGGCATAATCAAAGCAAGTTGTAATGAAAGTATGGAGACTTGCACGATATCGATTTTTGATTCAGGCAAAGGCATTCCATCTGAACAACAAAAGATTTTATTCACTGAAGCCATCTCATCCCCAGGTACTTTAGGAGAGAAAGGATTTGGAATCGGACTTAAACTTTGTTTTGAATTGATGAAGCTACATAATGGGAATATTCGGGTAGAATCAGAGTTAGGGAAAGGAAGTCAGTTCCATTTAGAATTTCCAAAACCCAAAGACTTTTGATAAATTCTTGCTTCTATTGAAAGGGCCTAGAGACTTTCCTTACACTGGGGGATCCAAATGAAACGAGTTGTCATATTTTTGGTTTCCCTTTCATTTTCCGCATGTTCACTTCCTAGCCTAAAAAGAAGCCCTTTAGATTTTTTAGCCTTCCTCCGAATTTTTTCTGGTTCGCAAGGACAAACAATTGGCGGTGTCGTCTCAGGCCTATTGCCCAATACTTCTGTCACACTCACAAATGGCAATGATACGATCACTGTTTCTAGTGATGGAATCTTCACTTTCCCAACAAGGGTGAATACAGGACAAAATTATAATGTATCATTGACTACCAATGGTGTAGGACTCACTTGCACCATTGCAAATGAACAAGGTGTAGTCCAAAACTCTCCCGTAACAAATGTGAGTGTTACTTGCGGTATTGGTCCAGGTTTTTATGAGGTGGGAGTGAATGTCAGTGGGCTTAGTGGCGCACTCTCGGTTCAAAATAATGCAGCAGAAACATTGAATTTTAGTTCAAGTGGTTTTATTAAATTCACAACGATTCAACCAACTGGCTCTAATTATGCGATCACCATAACCTCTCAACCAGTCGGTACAGTCTGTTCTTTTGACAACCCATCCCTTTCATTCGGTACTGTTGCTACGACCAATGTTACTGTATTCATTACTTGCGTAACAGGTTATATTGTCTCTGGAAACTTATTCGCAACAACAGGGGCAAACCTAGGGCCCAATTTAATCAACCGAAGAACGGCCGTTAAAACTCTCGCAGGTTCATTCCCTACGAACATAGGTGGTGGTGGACCAATTGCTGGTCCTGCAGTACCCAGTGCCACCGCTTCGGCTGCACGGTTCAACAGCCCCGCTATGTTGGCAACAAATACAAATTTTATTTATGTGGCTGATAATGCAAATGGAGTGATCCGAAAAATTGATAAGGTCACTGGCACAACTACCATCCTTGCCGGTGGCAACACAGGAGGAGGTATCACTTGTCCAGGTACTGTCACTACAAATTGTTTAGACGGAGTGGGTACGGCTGCTCAGTTCAATGGAATTGTTGGACTCACAACGAATGGAAATAATTTATTTGTATTAGAACTACTTGGAAACCGAATTCGTGTTGTCAACTTAGCAACAGCGGCTGTATCAACCTTTGCTGGTTCTGGAAGTGCTGGTGGAGCTGATAATGCTTCTGGGATGTTAGCAACCTTTACGAACCCAACTTGGATTACACAACACAATGGGATGATTTATGTTGTGGATCGTAACAATTGTACAATTCGTACAGTCAATCCTGTCACTACAGCTGTATCAACATTGGCAGGTGCAGCCGGTTCCTGTAGTTTTGCCAATAATCCAGTGGGAACAAACGCTCGTTTTGTGTCACCGATTGGCATTGTAGGCCTTGGAACGTATCTTTATGTGACAGATGTTGGACTCGGTGGTGGATATAAAATTCGAAGGATAGCTTTAACCGGAACAAATGCAGTCGATACAATTGCTGGTGATGGAGTCCAAGCTTCCACAGATGGTTTTGGCACGTCCGCACAATTCAATGACCCACATGGGATCACTACAGACGGTACCAATTTGTTCATTTCGGAATGGCTTGGCCACCGCATCCGTCACTTAGATCTAACAACAAACAAAGTGACAACGTTAGTTGGGAGTACATCAGGTTATGCAGACAATGGCACTGGCACTGGACTTTTGAATTTTCCGGGTTATATCACAAACGACGGACAAACGGTTTACATTGCAGACCAAGGAAACCATTCCATCCGCTTATTAGAGCCTGCCGAAATCTTACACTATTCCTTCGATGGAAATGCAAATGATTCCATTGGTAGCAATCATGGGACCATCCTTGGATCTCCGATTTTAAAATCGGATGAAAATGCAATCTCAAACGGTGCCTATGAGTTCAATGGTTCTTCCGATTCTATCAATTCTTCTGGGCTTGTGTCACAAAAAACAAATGACATTACCTTCTCTGCTTGGGTTCTCTCTCATACCAATCAGACAAATCAGTTCATCCTTTACAATGGTTTGGGTGGTGTAGATGGATATGGAGTCAAGATTGATCCATCAGGCAGTTTACGAATTACGGTTGGTGCGACAGACGGTCCATCGACTGCTATGAAACTACCTCTCAACCGATGGACTCATGTTGCCGTTCGTCGTTTGGGAAACACTTGGAAGATTTTTTTCAATGGAGTTCCTGATGTCAGTGGATTTGCTTTGAATCCCACCCAACCACCACTCAGCGCAACCTTAAAGGTGGGAGATGATGGCACCTCAACATTCTTCAAAGGAAAAATCTCACGTGTTCAATTTTTTAATGCAGCGTTAGATGATGACGCGATCCAAAAACTTGCCATCCAAGTTCCCTCCGGTTTGATTTCCTATTACCCTCTCAATGGGAATGGAAAAGACTATGGAAATTTTTTGAATGACCTGACCCTTAATTTCATCACGAACACAAATGATCGAAATGGATTCCCAAACTCGGCCATGTTGTTCAATGGTACAACGAGTTATCTCCAAAAGCTGAACCCCAATGGTTTGCCTACGGCACAAGCCAGTCGAACCATCTGTGCTTGGTTTAAAACTTCTACTAACATAGGGCAATACATTGTAAGTTTTGGAACACCCATCAACTCCACAGGCAATGGGCTTGTCGTCAATTCACCCATTGTTGGTATGTTTGGCTGGAATAATGATGCCAATGTTCTTCCTCCTCATGAAGAAGTGACAAACCAATGGATTCATTTATGTGGTGTTTATAATGATACTACACTGATTGCCGATGTGTATGAAAATGGAACTCTAAGAATCTCGGAATTTAAAAATACTTGGTCTACAGGTATCAGTGCCAGTTTAGATATAGGAAGGCTCATTACGGCAACAGGATACTTTAATGGCCTCATCGATGATGTCAGGATTTATAATCGAACTTTATCTGTCTCAGAAATTCGTGCACTCTCTGGGCCATTCCCGACACAAGTGAGTAGCTTTAGTCAAACACCCGCTAGTAGCAGTTTGAAGTTTTTTTTATTACCTGAAAGTGCCATCGAAGGACCAGGAGGATGTCTTGGCAGTACAAACTGTGTTACATACTGGCTCGATCGTAGTGGAAATAATTTTCACGTAAGCCAAGCAGGTGCTCCATCGCAACCGACTTATAACGCAACAGGTATTGGCGGATTTCCTGGCATTCGATTTCATGAGAGTAATGCCACTTATCTTTCCGCTTCTTGTGTTCCAGAATTGACCTCAAGTTCGAATACCATCTTTGTCATGTATAACGATTTAAACCCTGTTGGGAATGATGGAATCTTTCATAACGGGAAAAAACTCCTTTACCTAACGGATATCGGACCTGGTCCTATTCCAGACGATACCATCAGCCTTTTTGACTTACAACTCAATAATGTTAAGTTGTTCACTACTTCTGCTTATGGGATTCAAAATGAGAACATTCTCATGTCCCTTGATTTCAATGGTACCGTTGGCAATGTTTATAAAAATGGATCTGCCGTCGCAAGTTCTTCCATACCAGGAACTGCCTACGATTGTTTGACAAATGATTTAAGTATTGGAAGGTATTTGTATGGCGGAGTGTATCCGTTCAATGGAGATTACTTAGATGGTCATATTGGAGATTTTATCTATTACGACCAAGTCCTCTCCACAAGCGATCGCGAACTGGTACAATGTTACCTATCGAGTAAGTATAAAAAAATCGTTAGTCACCCTTGTCCTTAAATCCACAGAATGAGTATCAAAATACAAAATGAATTGGAGTTTTTCGAAATCTAGCTTAAAAGAATTTTGGAGTTTGGGAAATTGCGATTTTTAAACTCAATTATAGGTAAACAGCAAAGAGGGAAAAGTAGACGATTTTTCTGTCTTAAAGGATAAGATATCAAACTCCAAAGTAAAAAACGGAAGTTCAATCCTTCACCTTTCTTGGTAACTGAATAAAAAAAAGAACAAACCAACGAAATCCTTCCAGCCAGAAGTCAACGTCAGTTCATTCTCATCAAATCAAATTAGAATGATTAGTTCCAGTTGTTTGTTTTAGGTTTTGCAATATTCACTTTCATTTCGCGATTGAGAATATTTTTTCCGTTTAAATCGTTAATGGCGCGATCTGCTTCATTGCGATCTTTCATTTCGATAAAACCGAATCCTTTTGATCCACCAGTATATTGGTCAGTGATGATTTTTGCTGATGATACAGAACCATGAACTGAAAAAAGTTCGTTAAGTTTAGTTTCGGTCATTTCGTACGAGAGGTTTCCTACATAGATGTTAGTTGACATGTGATGTCCTTATTAGTTTAATTTGACTCTGAAATTTTAATGGATTAAAAACGACTTTCCTGTGAGGAAATTAGGTAAAAACACAACGAAAATGCAGGGGAAAACTAATGAAAGAGATCAGAATGCAAAAAAGTGAGGACTACTTAGTGGTTAAAAAAACGATAATATTTTGAATCTGTTACCAATATAAATATAGTTCCTTTAAATAGCAAACTAAATCGTTGTTTTTTTCATTTAACAAATGTTTTTAGCCTGCAAATATTTAGATCGAATTGTATCTTCCTATTCTTTTTTAGCCGCAAAAACAAAAGATCAAACAGTCGAAGCAGAAAACTGATTCAAAGAAGAACAGATTCTGCCGGGAAACTCACTTTTACTTCGAAAACACCATCAAATAATTTTACTTTGATGGTTCCATTCAATTGTCCCAAACGTTTTTGAATACTTTTTAGCTCTATTTTATCTTTGGTAATTCCATCTACTTGCTCTACTAGATTACTTTCACTAACCAAAAACGAACCATCAGAATAATCTAAAATCCAAACAGACTCTCCTTTTCCATACTTAATATCATTCGTACAAATTTCATACATCATATAGAAAATATTCAAAAAGAAATTCTGTCTTTTCCCAATAATTTTTATTTGATTAAAATAATTCACAAAAGAATCACTTGGCAAAAATTCAAACTCTCTCCCAGCATCTGAATATCGTCTCAGCAATGTAAGATGCATTCCAGTTACAAAATTTTCAAAAATTAAATTTAAATCTTCAATATATAAAAGTTGATTTCGTAATGATTGAATAATCGAAACCACACTTTGATAAATCTGATCCAAGCCAATGGTGTCATCCTCCTGTTTTATCAATTCACTTTTTTTGCGTTCAAGGTAAACTTTTAAATCGGTAAGATTTGCACCTAATTGGTCATGAACCATAAGTTGCATCTCTGTACGTTGTTTAGAGAGTGCTTGAAGAGATTCCTCATGCAAGGCCATTTCGATATTTGCTCTCGATTCAACTGCATGGGAAAAATATTTACTCAAGGAAGCTGTTTGAAACACTACATAAAAAAGATAACCTAATATCAAAAATAAACCTCCCTGAACTCCCAAATAATTCAACGAGATTGCTAAAAAACAAAATAATCCAAGTGAAAACAAGGCAATCGCCATCAAATAGAGTGATTGAGCATCCTTTTTATGTTTAAATAAAAGATAAATTGCAAAAGACAAAAATAAAAAAAGATAAATGATGATATAAAGAAAATTTACATAATGCTGAACTGTTTTAGGTGCGATTGGAGTCAAGAGAGCCAAAACTCCTCCAAGATAAAAAATCATAGCGATCATTTTATAACTTTTCGATTTAAATAAAGCATTCAAAAACAAAAGAGCGGAAACAAAAGTGACTATGTTTACATAATGAAGAAAAATCGTCTGGAATTCAAAGCTCAAAACGGGAAAAAAATATTCATATAACTTTGAATTCAACAGAGGAATACGTACTAAAAATGTAATGCATACGATGGCAAAATAAAGAAATGCTTTTTCATCTTTATTAATAAAGTAAAAAAACAAATGGTATAATACAGATCCAAAAATAAGTCCAAAAACGAAAATTTCCACAACCAAACTTTTGTTCTTAAACATTTGCATTTGTTTGGCTGATGCAATTAAAAACTCACTTCTTGGACCACCATGATAAAAGTCTTTGTTGGCAACCTGTAAAACAATATCAATCTCAGGTTCATAAACCACTAATTCAATTGATGTGTTTGTCCGATTGGGGGTTATATCTGAAAATTCAGAAGAAACGTGTCCTTTCTCTTGTATGAGTGTTCCATTGATAAATACCTTTGAAGAAGTATATAAATGAGAAAAATAGATGTCTAATCGTTTGTTACTTTTTGAATTTTGAATCTTAATCTTTTTGTGGTAGGTAGCATATCCTTTTGCAGGATATTTTTTCCCTGCAATGTTTAAATTAGTCCATGGCCGAAAATCCACAATGGGAATACTTTCTGATTGATTCTGATTTTTAAAAAAGGAAGGATCGAGCAATTGGTTCCAATAAAATTCCCAACCAGAGGATACGTTAATCGGAAGCGAATCTTCCCAATTTAGATTTGATAAATCTACATAAGAGGATTGTTTTTCAGCTTCATTTAAATTTCGATAGCAATTCCAATGAATTAACAAAAGAAAAAAAAGAAAAACAATCTTCTGAATTCTCTTCATTATAAAATTGAATATTCTTGTACCTTAAGTGCAAGTTCTGAACGATTATGAACTTGTAACTTTCGATATATCGATTTGACATAACCTTGTACAGTATGTTCACTTAAATCCAAAAACTTCGAAACAGAAGGAATCGTTTTTCCTTTTACCAACAATTCGAGAATTTGTTTTTCTCGAGCGGTCAAATAAATTTTTGGTTTATCAGATTGAGGCCTAAAGCTTGAAAATACCCGCAAGGCAATTGTAGGAGTGATATAGGCGCCGCCACCTAATACTACATCAATAATACTCTTGATTTGACCCAATTCTGATTTTAGTAAATACCCAAGAGCACCGTTTTTGATGGAATTAAAGATCATTTCATCCGAATTCATGTTTGTTAACATGATGATTTTTATATTCTCATTTTTTTCCGTTAATATCTTTACTACCTCGATCCCACTGATTCCAGGCAACATGATATCCAAAAACAATAGATCCATTTTTTTGTGTAATGGATCACGTAACAACATTTCAGCAGTTTGCCATGAAAAGATATCTGATACATTTTCTAGTTCGGATATCCTGTTTTTTAGCTCGTCTAAAAAGTATTCGTCATTTTCGAGAATTCCAATTTTAATCTGATTTGTTTCATTTGAAGAATCATGCGACATACTCAATTGCTCCCGATAAAGTCTCGTAGTATTTCCAAAAACTTTCATTCGGAGTACGAGAATCCTCTGAAACAGAGAATTCTTTTTTCAAACCTAATACATAAAACATCTCTACCTCCCCTTTGTTTTTGGCATTCACTTTTCCACGATATTCACAATCAAAAACTTCCTTGATCATATGATGTGTGGTTCCACTGATATTGATTTTTCCTGGTGTTCCCGAAGATTCCATCCGAGACGCAGTGTTAACAGTATCCCCCCAAACATCGTAAGCAAATTTCTTTTCACCGATCACACCTGCGACAAGTGGACCCGAGTGAATACCCAACCTCAATTCCCAGAAGGGAAGTCCTTGGTCAGCTTTGATTTGTTTCATTAAATTCATAAACGCCTGAATTTCGAGCGCTGCTAAGACAGAATCAATGGCATGTGTTTGATTTCGTTTTGGAATTCCGCCGGCACACATATAACTGTCACCAATAGTTTTTAGTTTTTCCAGTTTGTATCGCTCTGTGATCTTATCAAATTGAACAAAACAAGCGTCCAAATCACGAATTAGTTCTTGCGGAGACAGAACTTCAGCAATTTGGGTAAATCCTTTAAAGTCTGTGAACATGACACTGACATTTTCATATAAGATCGGTTCGGTGGCACCTTTATCTTTCAACTCTTGGGCAATATCAACTGGCAATATATTTAAAAGTAGTTTTTCATTTTTTCTTCGTTCTTCCTCTGCGATATTTTTAGAAACTTCTAATTCCTTAAAGAGAGTGGAACCATAAATGATTCCTGCTAGCTGTTCCGACAATATGGAAAGTTTGGATATGTCTTCCACACTCAAATCTAATTTACGATCAGAATTTGATAAATCTAAAATCCCAACCACTTCCCCATTTAAAATCATGGGGATAAAAATAAAGGAACGAATGTTACATACTTCTTGTACCCATTTATCATCCTCCGAAAGCATACGCTCAAAACTTCCAATCCGATCTGGAATATAAATTGGCTTTTTTCTTCGAAGGGCTATTTCATGAGCACCATTACCCCCTCTGATGGGGACTTTCATTTCATAAATTCGTTTCCTTTGAAATTCAGTTACTGTTTCAGGGATTTCCATATCGATAAATCTCAAATATTTTTTCTCACTGTCCGCAACGAGTAACGAATAATACATAATATCAAAATTTTCTTTCACATATTTATGAACTTTTTTCATGATCAAATGAATGTCTTTTTTTTCATTTAGATCCTTGATTAAATCATTGAGAGCGAGAATATCTTTCTTTTGTTTTTCCATTTCACGCAGTAAGTGAACTCTCTGGATGACACCTGCTACTTGGGCACAAAGCTGCTCTATCGACCTAGAATCAGATTTTGATATATGTAATGGCTCTCTAAAATTTGAAAACATTATAATCCCGATTGTTTCATTGTTTAAAACAAGTGGGACATATAAAAAAGAAGTCGCTTGAACTCCCTCGCTAATTGTTCTGTCCAACTCGGAATTAAACCGTTTAACATGGGAAAGTAACATACTTTTTTTTCGTTTCCAAACTAAATAAGCAATTCCCCCTGTTTCATTTAAAGGAATCCGCAAATCATTAACAAAAGCTCTTTGCTCTTTAGTTGGATTTATAAATGTTTCTGCATGTACACTTTTAATTTCTTCTTTATTTTCATCCAATAAAAATAACCAAGTAGCAAGGATTCCATATTTTTGATTCACATAAAATGCAATGGCATTGATGATCTTTGATAACTCCGACTCAGAGTTGATCAAATTTGTTAATTGATTGATCGCTTCAATTTCTTTTTTTGCATTCTCTGATTGAAGAAAAGCATGATCTGTTTTTATTTTTTCTTCTGCCAGGGCAACAATCGTTTTGTCCAATTTCACCGCCGTGGAACGTAAGAATACGAATGAGACAAGATAAAAAGCAAGAGCAATCGGAGATGCAACAAAAAAGGCATGGTAAATCGAAACACTTGCAGGGAAATCATCCATCAAATTTAAAACATAAAACGACATAGAGATTGGAATGAAAAAAAGAATCATAAGAGAGATTCGATTTCCGATCAATGTAGCTTGCCCTGAAGTTGGAATGGCACCGAGTTTCATGATAAATAGAGAAATTAATAGAGCAGGAATGAATTGCAATTCACCGAAAGCATATAATGGGATACCCATTGTCGCTGGCAAATTGAGTATAATAAGAAAGTCTCCAAAAAGTAAGGAAGCTACAATGAGATTTGCCATTTGGCTATGTGATTCTTTCTGAATTTGTTTCCAATCTTTTAGAAATATGGTCATACCTATAAAACCGATTAAACCAAATAAATTAAGACCAATTCCACCTTCAGATATCCTCGTAAACGAATACTCATAAAAACCACCAAAGAAATAAGGTGTCCAAAGTATTACAGATAATACTAGTGATGCTAAATCGATTAACCTTAGTACCTTAGGTGACTTTTTTTCAAATAACGAATAACAAAATCGCAAATGAATGCTTGGAGTAAAAACAAAGAGTGTATAAAAAATTTGTTCTATTCTTCTAGTGACCAGGAGTGGTAGATCAAATTTTATGATCACCATAACAATGGTAAATGCTCCCGCCAAAAAAAAGGAAATCGATGCTAACATATTTATTTTTTGATCAGGGTTACTTCCTGCTATAAAAATTGCTAATGCAAATACAACCACACTAGATAGCAAAGGGATTAAAAAAAACGGACGATTATATGCTTCTAATTGCAATTTGGGATGTAGATAAAAAGAAACTAGATAGGCAATCACAATTAGAATTGTAGTAATAAAACCAGATAAGAAATAAAATAATCCTCTCTGTTTGAATAACAAGTCATTTAGATTTAAAAAATCAGAACGAAAGATTCCATAACCTAAAATTGATAATGGCACAAATGAAAAACTACTCAAAGGAAAAACGGGATAGCCAACTAAACTTGGTAAGCTGGTTAAAACAAGTAAACCGCAAACATGTAATCCCAAAAATATAATTTGATTCGCTTGGAATTCGGATCGGTATTTGAACCAAAAATGGATCGATGCAGGTCCAAAAACAAACAAATAGTTTATGGCCGAAAAAAGCCCCCAAAACTTGAGTGGAAATTCTGCTATGGGATACTTGCCAAAATTATACATAAACCATTGGCCATTAAAATCATACTGTGTGATTAAACCAAAAGTTGCAATCCCAACAGTGATCGTGGAAAGAAGTCCAGTAAACTTCAATATACGATATGTTTTTTTGGTTAGATAATAAGTTAAAAATGAAGCGGCAGGTGATAACAAAATCACGCCGAAATATCCGATTCGATTCCAAAACAAGATTATGTTTTGGTCTTGGATGACCGTTCGAATCGCTAATACAAATCCTAAGGACGTAAAAGAAAATGTGAAAAAGATAAAGGAATATAAAAGAGGTCGATCGTTTGTTCTCTTTATGGCAAGAATTCCGAGTGTTGTGATCGCAAACCCAACGAAAACGGTTAATAAATTTGGAACAGCCCAAGGGAGCTTGTACCAAAAATACTCAATCGCAGAAGGATGGATCGAAAGTTCAGGAATTGGGCTCATGGAATCCTCAGTCGGTTTTTAAGGATTTCTCCGCAAAACTGGATCAGGTTTGCAAAGAATCTGTCAGAGCCTCACCGAAAACTAACATTCGGAAATAAATTTTTAATTCGACTTTACCCCCTATTTAGGGGGTTTTTGCAAAATGTATGGAAGAAACAGCTTTTCTAAAATTGGGAATATCCTAATATTTTGATTCTTATGAAACAAGGACTTAGCTCTTTTCTTTTCTTACTGTTCTTCTTTGGTACAATAGCGCAAACAGTTCCAAAAACCAGTTATCATGTAACCGAAAGTGTAAAAGATGAAAAGGGATTGGAATCACAAGAAAAGACAATTCAGGTTTTAGGTGAGTCCAAAATAATTCGTGTGCTCTATCAACCAGAAGGGCAAAAAAGTCAATTTGCCAAATTGATTCTCGAAACATCGGCCAATTACATTCCAAAATTAGCAGAGTACTTACAAGCAGCTCCAAAAGCTAAAATATTGACGATCAAAGATATAACCGATGGATCGATTGCAAGAAATGAAGGATCGATCGCCTATGTTCCGTTTGCTTTTCCTGATCCCGAGTTACCTATCCTGGCACCCCTCCTTTATCATGAAATAGGCCATTGGTGGTTTGGTCAAGACCCTAGATGGCTTTCTGAAGGTGTGAGTAGTTTTTTCCCCATAGCTGTCGAGTGGGTAGGTGTTCCACATGCACCGAACCAAAAAGGAATTGTGTCCTTCATCATACGAAAAGTTCCAGGTGGTAAAGTATCGAATTATATATTCAATGAAGCATTAGTTGGCAAAAGAGTAAAACTGAAAGGGGAATTCGGAAATTTTTATTTAAGAGAAGGTAAAAATCCGATTCTAATGGTTGCAGGTGGTAGTGGACTTACACCGATTCTTGCAATTTTTGAACAAGGGATATTGAATGGCATCGAACAGAGATTAATTGAACTGATAATGAAAAATAGGAATTACATACTCGAAAACAAATTGCTTACAGATTTTAATCCTTCGAATAGATCAACCCATGAAGTTTGATCTTCTCCTTTGGATTTTAAAAACAAAACACCGACAAAGAATGACAAAAATGCTTTGCCGGCTTTTCCCTCTGCTTCCTTTGGGAAAAATCGGTTTAAAGCCAATTCATATGCAGAAAAAGATTCATCCACCAATTGAATCAATTCCTTGGATTCGGAAAGTTGCCTTTTGACGTCGACGGCGAGTAACATTAAATTTAAAAAATGCCCTTCTTTTCCAGCAACAAAATTCATGATGTCGAAAATACTACTACTTTCTTCCGAGAGTTTATGAATTGCCTCTGCATCTGAAGAGACAAGATGTTTGACCATAGAAGTGAACAATGCTTCTTTAGTAGGGAAATAGTGGTATAGCGTCCCAGTGGATACGCCCAATTCCTTCGAAAGTTCTCGCATTGAAACGGAAGCGACTCCTTTCGAAACAAAAATGGGTAGTGATTTAGAAAGTAGCTCGATTCGATAAAGATTATGATCCACAATTTTGGGCATAAAACCACCTACTCCCATTGACTTTTCAATATCGATGATTATGATTGCATTTTATAACAAACTGGAATTCGAAATTGACTACTATGTTATTTTCTGAGTGGTGCAAGGAACATCAAGCGAGATTCTTACTTGTTTTCTTTGATTCTAACTCTGTTAGGCTACATAATCAAAACAGGTTCCATTTCGTAAGGAGATCCGTTTTGTGATAGGAGAACTGCCGATTCCCGTTTTGCTTAGCCTTGCTGCATTGTTATCCAATGTTTCGATCTTCATTTCCTCTTTCCGAAGAAAGCAGACAATCTTTACTTCTCTTCGGTGGATTTCCATCACCTTGATTTTAGGAAACTTTTTTCTCATAAGAGTTTTTCTTGCAAAGTCAGAGATAGAAGCGTATTTTTCTTTTCATCTATTCAGATGTGTCATCTTTTTTATTCCTTATTTATTTTTGCGTATGGCTCATCTTTTTTCTGGCAGGATGCAATCGACGCTCATAAATAAAATCACGCTTATCATCACCGTAGGCTTCATCCTTCTCATCAACGTAGACTACACTTTTACTGATTCTTTTTTGATTTCAGGCTGGATTCAATACGATTGGGGATATTGGCCAATTTTATTTCTAAGAGCCAAAGTATTGATTGGACTTGGATTTTTTATTCCCTTTTTGATTTCACTTTCTCTATTGTTACAACCCAAAGAATCTTTGGGAAAAAATTTTGCTCTTTTCCCCTATTTGTTGGTGTTATGGTGGATCGGGTTTGGCTTCAATTTTTTGGCTTTGTATGGAGTTCCCATTTTTCCTTTTGGGATGGCAATAGACAGTCTCATTAGTATATTCTTTTCTTTGATTTTATCGAAAGATTGGAATCAAAATCTTTTCAATTTTCTAGCGGAATTACTTTCTGCGATTGGTGGCACAATCTTGTGTTTCCTGCTCATCCAATGGGCATTGGATTCAAAACCAACCATCCAATATTTTGCAACGTTTTGTATAGGAATGATTTTTCTATTTTTGCTCTTTCATCTCTTCCAAAGAGTGAAAGGGAAAAATTCGTTTTCTAACATTCCAGAGAAAACAAATCTTTTCTTTGGTGGATCTTTTCAAAACCAAAGAGAGACTTCAAAGTTAATCTCTTTGTTCGATCGTTACCAACTCACAAAGAAAGAGATCGAAATTGCAGAAATGATCCTTAAAGGTTTTTCGAAAAAACAAATTCGATTTTATTTAGATATCTCGGATGGTACGTTTCGAAATCATTTGAGTAGTTTATATTCGAAAACAATTGACGTTGAATCTCCGAATATAGCAGGCGATAAATTTCAAAGATTTTTATATTTTTTATCCAACTACATCTCAAATTCTTAAATTCATGACATATGTCATGGATATTTGAACAAATCATGACAAGTCGAGGATTCCATATTGGGCGAATGGGAGTAAACTGGAATGCATGAAAGCATTTACATTTACAATCCCTTGGTTCAACCAAGTTCAAATTTTGGTTCTGTCTACGCTTCTTTACTTATTGATGACTTACGTCATTGATTCAAAAAGTAAAAAGAGTTTCCCAAACAATTACAAAGAGATTCAAAAGACTTGGATAAAAATTTCATTGTATTTAGGATTTTGTCTGATTCTCTCCTATCTAGGTTTTTTAGAGTCCTTTACTTTTCCTCCAAGAATGCCTCTTCTCAGTGCATCCATTACATTTTGTAGTTTATATTTGATACTGCGTTCTCCTCTCTACGATCTATTTAAAAAAATTGGACCAGCTAAGATTGTATTGTTTCAAATTTGGCGATTCATACCTGAATCGGTTATTTTCTTAAATGTTTTTACAGGAATTCAACCAAACATTATGACCATAACGGGAAGAAATTTTGATCTAATTGTTCCTATCTCAGCTCCCATCATTTACTGGCTTTTCAAACAAAAATTCATTCCAGCATCCTGGTTATTGTATTGGAATGTTGTATCTCTATTCATCTTATTTCATACATTGATGGTTGGTGTTTTATCAGCACCTTTCCCATTCCAGCAATACGATGTCTATCCTTCCAATGCGATTGTAGGATTTTTTCCGATGACACTCATTCCTTTGTTTTTTGTTCCATTGGCAATCACAAGCCACTTGCTGGGAATCATTCTATTGAAAAATGACGAACATTAAAAATTCCTAACACCGATATTCGGGTTTCGGTATTTTATGGGAAAAATCCTATTTCTTTAAAAAAAATGGATTTTTTCCATATCACCGTTCCGATTTCCTTGTCTAATATACGAACTATAATTCACGTATTATTGTGCGGAATTCAGGAGCAGAATATGCCTACAACAATCGAAGAACCAAATAAGACAAACCCAGACGAAAACAAAGAGACTGTAGTCACTCTCATTGAGGGAGATGGCATAGGACCTGAAATCATACAACAAACCATCCGTATTTTAGATGCTGCAAAATCTGGCATTCACTTTGAAAAAGTGGAAGCAGGTTCTTCGGTTTATCTTTCGGGTATACTCTCTGGAATCAGCGAAGGAGCTTGGGACACAATCCGCAAATACCCAACCATTCTCAAAGGTCCTATCACCACTCCACGTGGAAAAGGATACAAAAGCCTAAATGTTACGATTCGGAAAACCTTGGGATTGTATGCAAATGTACGACCTGCAAAAACTTACGATCCATTCATCACTACAAATCATCCTGGCACAGACATTGTTATCATTCGCGAAAACGAAGAAGACACTTATGCGGGAATCGAACACCGCCAAACGCAAGAAGTGACCCAGTGTTTAAAGTTAATCACAGTGCCTGGTACGGAAAAAATTGTTCGATATGCATTTGAATTCGCAAGATCGAATGGAAGAAAAAAAATCACATGTATGATAAAAGACAACATCATGAAGATCACAGATGGTTTATTTGCCAATATCTTCCAAACTGTAGCAAAAGAATATCCTGAGATCGAGGCGGAAAGTATGATCATTGATATCGGAGCTGCTTTACTTGCGAATCGACCTCAAAAATTCGATGTCATTTTAGCTCCTAATCTTTATGGAGATATACTTTCCGATATCGCTGCTGAAGTGACAGGTTCTGTTGGAATGTGCGGATCAGCTAACATTGGAGATATGGTTTCTATGTTTGAAGCCGTACATGGAAGTGCACCAGATATCGCAGGAAAAAACATCGCAAACCCAACAGCAGTGATCAAAGCTACAGTCATGATGTTAACACATCTAGGGAAACCAGGAAAAGCAAAATTGATTCGAAATGCTGTTCTAAAAACGATAGAAGATGGTTACCGTACTGCGGATGTCTATCACAATGAAAAAAACACGCAACTAGTGGGTACGAATGAGTATGGCGATGCAATTATTGATAGACTCGGCAAAGATCCGACGGTTCTTGTTGCGAATGAACTCGTGAAACCAAAATCTTTTGCTCTCAGCTTATCCAATCGAAAAGAAAAAAAGGAATTAGTTGGAGTAGATATATTTCTTGATATACAAGAAAACCGTGATCCAAACCAACTTGGCAAAAATATAGAAATGATCACCGAGAAATATTTACACCTAAAAATGATCACGAATCGGGGTGTGAAAGTGTATCCGGGTGGACAAAAGGAAACTTTTTTAACGGATCATTTCCGATGTCGATTTGTTTCCCCGAATGGAGGAAAAATTCAGCACAAAGACATAACAGCTGTTTTGACATTGCTTGAGTCAAAGGGATACGACTTTATCAAAACGGAAAATCTTTATGAATTTGATGGGATTCCAGGATATTCCTTGGGCCAAGGAGAATAAAAATTTTCCCTTAGCATAATAACCATAAATAAAAACCAGTAAGTCCGAAGTATGTTTTGGACTTACTTAATTCTAATTTAAATCATAACTTGCTAAAATAGTGTTCCTAAAGCCAAAAAAACATCACGTTTGATACCAAGTGGCATATAAAATTTTATTGTATCCACCACCTGTGCAGAACCTCCGTATACTTCAATCGCGACAGAGGTTTCTTCTTTGTTTTCAGAAATGATTTCTTGGAATTTCGGATATACTTTCGTCGGGGCTAAAAAATAGGATAAAACATTTCGGAAGGGGAAAGAGGAAGTCAAAGAATCTGATTTTGGAATCTCAAATGTAGTCAATTGACTTTTGACCGCTTTGATTTGTGACACAGAAAGACCATCCATTCGACAAGCCAGGATGGATCTTAAGTTTTCCTCTGGAGTATCAGGTGTATCCAAATAAATAGCCATACTACTACATTCAGTGATTCCTACTGCTTCCCACAGCTTTTGGAATTTTTCCCAACTTTGATGCAAATTCTTGTACGGTCCCTTATGTGGATAAACAAAGACAGAAACTGGACCAAAGGTTTCCCGTTTTACTTCTACCTTGGAAAAACCACCCATATAGGCGTAAAATGTCATCCCCAGTAAAAACAAAATTCCAATTGTAAGGCTTACATATTTTACAAATTTCATGACCCCTCCAGTATCGATATTTCAAAATCAATACAGAATCCAATCTCCAAATACAAACAATCAGTCGTAAAGGGAATGACAGGAATGATTTTTGATAGTAAGATCCAAACTTTCATAGTCAATCAATTTAATCTAATTAAGTCTATCGCAGTCTAAGCTAAAGAAGATTGATAGATTCAAATCAGGATATTCATTACAAATTGAAAGTTACATTTCCCACAGACCCAATTTCCATAGAAAATAGACTTCGTTCCATTGACCCCATCCAATATGGAAAATCTAGAAATTATATCGATGGGGCAGTTACATTATTATCTCCTTATATTGCACGTGGTTATCTTTCCACAAAACAAGTGTTTGCATATGTTTCATCTTTGGGTTACAAACCTTATCAAATTAGTAAATTTGTTCAAGAATTAGCATGGAGAGACTATTTTCAAGAAGTATGGAGAAACAAAGGAAACCAACTCTTCTCTGACTTAAAACAATTGCAGCCAAACATTCTACACAATCAAATCCCGAAAGGAATACTTAAAGAAACTATCCACACTGGAATCCCTGCCATAGACAAAGAACTCGAGGAATTTTATAAAACAGGTTATTTGCACAACCACGTTCGTATGTACATTGCTTCAATTATTTGTAATGTAGGAGGTGCTTATTGGAAACAACCTTCACAATGGATGTATTATCATTTATTAGATGCTGACTTTGCGAGTAATACTTGCAGTTGGCAATGGGTTTCAGGAGCCTTTAGTTCGAAAAAATATGTAGCAAACCAAGAAAATATCAATCGATATCTGAAAACAAACGATTCTCAGACATATCTCGACAAATCTTATGAAGAGATTCTACAATTCACATCTATTCCCAGAGAATTAGAAACACGTGTAGACTGGGATTTAACGGAGGCATACGAGTCTACGAAACGTTGGTTTGAGTTAAAGAAAATATCAGACCTTTCAGAAGGGATCAACAACCGTTTTTTTGATGTAACAAATCCACTAATCATTGATCCATCATTGCCAGTGTTTTTATACGATTTTTATAACCTTGATCCGAATTGGAAAAAAGATACGAAAGCAAACCGTATTTTCATTTTACGTCCACATTTTTTCAAACTTTATCCATCATCTCCTAAAACAATGGATTTCATCTATTCATTATCTCAAAATATCGAAGATATCAAATTTTTTTGGGGAGAATGGGATGATTTATTGGCGCAAACTAAAGACTATCGAATTGATTTTTTTTGGAAGGAACATCCAACAAACAAAGAGTATGTGGGAAAAGAAGAACCACGTGATTGGCTATTCCCGAAAGTAACTGGATACTTTCCGTCCTTCTTTGCTTATTGGAAGAAATGTGAAAAATTTTGGATTCATGAAGACGATAGAAATCCAAGTTTATTTCAATAAAAGTATCTATTAGTCCATTTCAGTTGGGATAGTCTTGCTGGCACTTTTTTCAAATTGCAACATTCTTTCTCGACTAATACCAATTAAGTTATGCGTCAAAGTCAGAGTATCGCCCAAAAAATCAGGTGCTAAACGAATTTCCACAACGCGATACCAAGTTTCCCTCGGTGGAACAGAAAAAGCATGATTTACGCACAAACATTTAAATTTGAAACCAAAACTATGCTCCACAGGCAAAGCAGAGTGAGGAGCTGCAAAAAAATAAACGGGGGAATCTGTGGGATTTTGCATCACAAGTAAAAACTGTTTTTTAGATCCAGGTTTCAGAACAAGCTGGCCATTAGGAATCGGATCTCCAAAAGGAGCACGTTTCCCTTCTGGAACTGAACCGGTTGTCCATAGTGCCAAACTTTGTGCTCCACTAGGCTCTCTGATTTCCATTTGTAACGGAAGTGATGTATATTCCCACTTCACTTCAATATTAACTTTGTTAGCTTGTTTGGGACTGACAACATTGGTTTCTTTTTGGTTTTGTGTTGGCCCTTCCACATGATCTCCACAACTAAGGAAGAAGAAACCAAATGAAAAACATAGGCACCAAACACATGTTTTTTGTGACAACCCAAATCGACTCATATTATTCTAAATCAAGTTCCAATGTAGAAAAGTCCAAGTTTTCTGTTTTTTTAGAATTGATGAGGTAAAAGTGTTTTCCTTTCATTTGTAACGTAACAAACTCTTGAAAAATCTTTTCCGTATTGTTTGGGTCCGGATTTTTCACTAAGTTACAATCCCTACCACAACCATTACAATCTCCACCACCATAATCCAAAAAGTTTGTGAAGGTTTGTTTTCGCAAGAAACCAAAAATACGAAGCGTGATTTTACCAGGACTCATTTCCTTTACTTCGTAGTTACCGAGACCATAAAAACGATTAGAACTTTCTTCTCCAGCATCATAATTGGTTCTCGCAGTAGATCCTTCCAAAAAGAAGGTCCCATCAGAACGTAAACGAATGGTCCAATCAGACGATGTAGGAGGATCCATATTCTCTTCAATAGGAACTTGAGTCTCACCACCAGCAGGTTGGTCTACCACTTCTTCATCACCCGACACAGCGTAAACTTCTCTTCCTGTAAGTCCTCGATTTAAAACTTTTCGCAATGAAGCTTTGGTAAATGAATCAAAATTTTTAGCGGCTGTATCTTTCGATTTTGGGAGCGTATCCATAACAAACCAATCGCCATCATGACCAAAACGCAATTCGGATAAAACGATTCCCTTTTCGGTAAGACCCGGATAGATCTCTTCTACCTTCATCGTTAGTTTTTTCCCTTTGAAGGGAGTTGGAAGAGAAATTTCTTGGCTTCCCATCGTATCTTCTACATCGATTTTTGCTGAATATCCATCATCACCAGTGAGTAAAAATGATTTCACTCTACCATTCTTAATACAATGTACATCAGACCTTTGGTAACCGTTCCAAATTTTTAGAACTGAGATTTTTTTTGTGTCACCAAAATCAAATTGAAAGCTAACACCCACTCCCCCTTTCACAGAAGCATACCCATTTTCATATTTTGAGTCGAATAGATTCATCACAGAATATGTTGGTTCTGGTGAAGCAGTTTCAGACGCTGTAACGGAACCAGAAACTACTTCTGGTGTATAAGTACGATATGCTTTTTTACTATCATCATAGAATTTTACTGATTTCAAACAAATGTTTTGATTTCTCTGAAAATTCAAAGTAACGGATCTCGCTTGGACAACTGGATCAAATGTAATTTCTGAATTTGATTTTTCAATATCTGTACTTGCATACACTTCGTCAAAGTTAACATATGCAGCAATACGATCTTTGAATTGTCCAGAACAAGATTCAATTGATACCTTTGTTAGAGGAAAGGCATTGTCTGCATAAAAGTGAACTTTTACAAACTCGGCGCCAGGTTCAGCCTTCCACTCTTTTCCATCTAACACTAAAAAGGGGAGGCCATTCTCCATTGAAGTAGAAGTCACCATGGAAAAATGGAGTTTTTTCCCACAATTGACCGTGGAAATTGTAGTTAGAATCAAAATAAAAAGTAAGCTAGATTTGAATTTCATTGTTGGTCCTTCGAAAACGTGGATATATAAAAACTGAATGTAAGGCGAAAAAGCAAGAAATTTTTTAACGATCTGTGTCTTTTAGGACTTTCTTCCATGTCTCTTCATTGAGAGCTCCAACAATCCACTTGCCATTTACCCAAAATGTAGGGATTGAAGTGACACCTAGTTTTTTTGCCTCTTCCCAATCTTTCTTTACCAGATTTAAATATTTTCCGACTTCTCTCTTTGAATCACATTCAGCCAATAAATCAGATGAAAAAACTGGCAATGGTTCCCCATGAATCATACTTTTTGCATGTTTGTAAAGAACTAACATATGATCCGTGAAGTGAATCGGATCCTTTTCCCATAAACAACGCGAGACAACAAGAGGTGCCAAACTTTCAATGGAATCCCCATCTAACGGATAATCCTTATGTACATAAAAAACTTGATTTTGATATTGTTTGAGAATCTTCTTTGTATGAGGAAATGTATCCTTACAAAAACCGCATAAATAATCACTCCATTCAATGATCACCCACCTAGACTGAGCATTTCCAAATTGAGGTGAAGATTTCAAATCCAGTTTTGTTAGAAACTGAGTTTGATTTTGATGGATCGGTTTTTGCTTAATTTGAATATTTGCCTTTTGAAAGATTCGACTCCAAACAAGTCTCATTCGAATCGATTCACGTAAACGATCAATTGAGTCGGTATCGGGAAAGTTCGTTCGAAGTTGTTTCTTTTCAGAATTCCAATAAACATTGATCTCTCGGTCGGTAACGAATTGTTTCTCAGAGTCTTTCCATTTCTGCAAAGAAAAACCAAGGGAACTCGCTTTTTCATTTAACACCCGCAAATGGTCTTCATTAGCAAGAGTCTCTTTCAAGGACTCTTCTGATGGCAACGAATCAGGAAGGTATCGACTCTCATCCGATGTGCCTGAACAAAAGAAAGTTAGTAGTAAGAATAGAAGCAAAGGAATTCTGGCAATCATGATGTTTTGGAAAATTGTCTCAAATTTTGAAAGATCTAGGAAACAATTTTTTGATTGAAATCATATTTTTATGAGTCACAGATATATTACTCTTATGAAAACAAAGATTATCTCCCGCATCCTCCAAGTATTTGCTCTCTATTTATTTTTTTCAACATCTTACACAATTTTAGGAAGAATTCTAACCATTCAATCGGGCAAAAAAATCAATGGAGAAGTGGTATCGTCCTATAAAGAAAAACAATACTCCACTCAAACAAGCGGAAAAAGTTACGGGACAACACACTATATCCTAAGACCTATCATTCAATACAAAGTGAATGGAGAGACCTTTGAAATCAATGGGAAAATATTGGGAGAAGTAGGCAAGGAATACCAAATTGGAACACCCGTAGAATTGATTTACAATCCTAATCAACCAAGCTATTCTTTTATCAATTCATTTTTAGAATTATGGTATGAACCTTTGAAATATATAATTTATAGTGTGATCTTATTTTTTTTTGGAACATTTTTGAAACAAATCATGGAAAGAATAAAGGAGAAAATAATTCATTTTTTCCGAACTCGCTTTTTTTTATGATGCAATGAAAGCTAAATTCGACACAAACACACTTACAAATGTTCGCATTCACTGCATTAAACGAATCATCCACTTATCTTTTCTATTAATACCAAACACAATATTCTCTCAAAATAAAGAGATGATCAAATTGGAATGGTATCACTACATTTTTCTTTCGCCTGTTCTGATCGTAGATGCAATGACAACAAGCTACGAGAAATTTAAAAAAGAAATCCAAGAGCAGAGAGAGTTTCAAGGTTTATCTGAGCTACATAAAGCAGTGATTCGCTCAGACATGGAAAAAATCAAACAATTGATCGCCGCTCAGAATGACACAGAATCTAAGGATAAAAATGGAGAAACACCATTATTTTATGCATTAGATCGAAACCAAGTTCGTATCGCAAAATTCTTAATTGAAAACAATGCCGACGTAAATGTAAGAAATATAAATGGAAGGCATATCATACAACCCGCAATTCAAAACAATCAATACGATATATTAAAATTAATGTTAAAACATGGACTAAAGTTACAACTTACAGAAAATGGTGACACTGCTTTAACGCTTACTTGCAATCTAAAGCCAGATAACTTTAAGTTCATCCAGATGTTTGTTGAACATGGAGTTCCCATCAACCAAAAAGACAAATATCGTTACACAGCTCTGATGTATATTGCAACTTCAGAAAGTCCAAAGCTAGACATTGTCCAATACTTAATCAAAAAAGGTGCGGACGTGAATGAAAAAGATATTGAGGGTAGATCAATCCTTCGTCTGCTCATAGAAAGGAAAACGATGAATCTGAATTTAATCAAAATTTTAGTGAATCAGGGAGCAGATCTTTACTCTAAAGATAAAGACGGAATATCAATTTTTGAATATATCAGGAAATATTATGATGATCCAGACAATGATGAGGTTGTTTTATATTTAAAAGCGCATAGGTGATCAATTTTTCTTTTCTTCTAACCTTTTTATCTAAAAAAATTCTCTTTTTCGAAACATGAGTCAGTTTTTAAGAGTCTTCCATAAAAAGTCCTTCCAGAAATAAATATGAACATAGAGTTGAGAGGTTCAGTTTTTAGATGAATTTCTGATGCTTATAATAAAAATATTCTCGCTTAAATATCAAAACATGCTCTTTTTTGCTCGAGGTATTTATTATGAATTTCATCATATCAAACATCAAATGGATCATGTTAGGCTCAGGCCTTATCACATGCTCTATGGTTTTATCGGCAATACATCCAAGCCTAGGTCTTTCGTTAACATTTGGGGAAACTTTAGATGGGAATCTGGCAAACATCATCGTACGTAATTGGGGGGCGCTCATCGCAATCGTAGGTGGAATGTTAGTGTATGGAGCCTACAATCAACCTAATCGCAATTTAGTACTTGCGGTTGCCTCTATCAGCAAAACAATCTTTGTTTTATTGAATTTGATTTATGGCCAAACATATTTTAGTAAGACTAGTCCTGCACTTGCATTTGATTCAATATTAGTAATCATTTTTGTTTCATATTTATTATCTAAATCTTCAAAATAAGCAAACAATTTCTCTTTCTAGATGATAATAAAAAATGGATCATGAACTATATTGAAACTCTCTAAATATTAGTTTCATTGGTCCTTTATTTTCGATCCAAAGCTTGATCCAAAAATTGATTGAGCGGATACACAACACCAAACAATTTCACTATATCCTCACTACTTAGTTTCGAAGTTAAATCTATATTCTTCAATTTTCTTGCCACAGCAAAACCTTTGTATTTAAGGATATCAATCATTGGATGTTCTTTTGCAAAACCTCTCGGAACCGTCTTTACTTTCTCCGCATAGAATGTATTCCCAAATGTTTCTTGAAACTTGGGATCGTTTATAATTTTTCTAAATCTATTTGAATCGTTAGCAATTTTATTTCTAATTTTAAATAAAGAATGTGAATCTGGCTGATAACATCCTCCACCTAGCAAAGATTCGTTTGGTTCAATGTGTAAGTAATATCCAGTTCCTTCAATTTTACGACCCCCTCCTCTCATAAAAATCCCAAAGTGAGTTTTATAAGGACTTTTATCATTGGAAAAACGAACATCTTTATAAATTCTAAATATACAAGATTTAGGTTCAACGCCTTTTAGCGAAGGGTCAAATTTTCCAATGCCTGATAATAACATAGCAGTATAATAAATCAGTTCCTTTTGGTAGCCATCAAACAGAAGTTTATGATCTAAAAACCATTCCTTATTATTATTTATCTTAAGATCTTCTAGAAATTTAAATATCCCTTTACTTAGTTTCAAATTAATTACCTTTATTTGCTTTCATTCAAATCCAATAAATATGCCTTCATTCGACCTACTCCTTTCGCGTCAATCCATCTTGGCATAAAATCATTTTGATCTGATATCAGATCAAATGTATTCTGTGTAATTTGTATGCTATTGGAATTACCACTGGATTCCATTCTTTGTGCAATGTTTACGGTATCACCCCATAAATCATAAGTAAATTTATGTTTTCCAATGACGCCAGCTGTTACCTCGCCAGAGTTGATTCCAATTCGAATTTTGAAGTTAATTCCTTTCTTCTCCGAAAAGTCTTTAATAAAGAGTATCATTTGTTTCGCCAATGCAACACAACGATCGGCGTGATCAGGCATTGAATTGGGAACTCCGGCAGCAACCATATAGGCATCACCTATTGTTTTGATTTTCTCAATTTTAGATTCAATTGCTAATTCATCAAATTTGGTAAAAATTTCGTTTAATAGTATAACCAACTCAACTGGATCTGTTTTTGACGCAAAATTGGTAAAGCCAACTAAATCAGCAAAAAGAACAGACGCAGAGTGAATGCGTTGCGATATATTCACTTCTCCCGATTTCAGCCTCGTCGCAATTTCTTGAGGTAGAATATTCAAAAGCAATTTCGTAGACTTAGTTTCTTCTTGCTCTAAATCTTCTGATGTTAATCTTAAAAAATGACCCAATATTCTTTTGTCTCTTCGTAACTGTTCAACTTCTTTTACCAATTCATCATAATTTAAAAGTTTTCTCGGAGGCTCTGTAGGAAATTCAATCAACTCATCATTTTGACTTTTTTTATGTGACGATCTATCCTGGGACACCTCTTTCACCGCAACAATTGAAATGACAGTATTGTGAAGCCCACATTTGCTTTGTTTTACATTGCCTATTTCACCCCAGGAACTGAATCCGATGACATTTCGTTTCCAAAGTTTATATATCGCATTCAACTCCGTATTCATATAAGCACCAAGCGATCTTGATCTTACTGCACAATTAAACATAAGTATAAAATCTGGCGAAGAGTCTAAAATTTCGTCTCTAAATTTTAGTATTTCCGAATATGACCTCTGAATCGTCTCTAATGTGTTTGGTGAACAAAATCGTACAAATGAGTCCTCTGGAATTTCTCCACCGTACGATACTGACCGCTCTTCCGAATCCATTTGGATTGCAACTCGCATAACTTCCGAACCGTCTTCTTTTCTTAATAACAATGGGTATTCACTTGCAGCCAATAAATCAGGATCTATATGATTTTTCCGAATTCCATATTCCTTCGATTGTATCCCAAAGTATCGTGCATAAAAATCTGTTGCAGGGACACCTTCGATTTCAAAAACTTTTCGACCATCTGATTTTGTTACTTTTTTAGGTGTTCCTATTTCTTGCCATCCACTGACCGCAAGTCCATCTATTTGAATTTTTTCATCATCAATAATTAACGCACATACACCATGCGTTTCTAAACCATCTTTCGTAAAGAATGGAGGATTTTCTACATTTCCAAAACTACTTGCAATTCCACCAAATATTTTTAATGTTTGATTCCTAGCCAAGATACCTTCAATCATCTTCTCCGGTTCAAAACTTAATTCTCGAAAGGCAACCAAGAGCATTAATGATGGTTTTTGAAAACAGTTGAGAGCATAGTTTGCAATTCGACTTCCTAGAGCTAACGAATCTTCGTTTGCTGGAAAAACTTTAAGGTTAAAATAATTTCTTGGTATCTCGATTAAAAGGGCAACTAACCCGAAATCAGATTTCCCTTCATTGAGAATCAATTCAGCTGAACATGCTCCAAAAACTTCAATCTCACGTTCATAAAATGGTTTAACAATATCAAAAGATAAGGACCGGTCCAAAACAAATACAAAAGCAAATGTTGGAAAGAAAGATTCTTTTTCCATTTCATTCAAACAAACAATCACTTCCTCTCTGTGATTCGCGTGCAGTGTTTTCTGTTTCATTGCCATAGAAATCTAAGACCCTGTCAGACATTTCAACCGACATTTATAGGGAAAAAAGATTTTTCTTAAAAATTCACAAAAGAGAAAAGTATGCAAATCGATTAAAAACTCATTTAGTCAAAACCTAAAAATCAAAACAATAACAAGCAATAGACGACATTATGTGGCATTATGATTTTTTTCATCAAAATCATTAGGATTTAATCCTTATGG